>NZ_JBSFWK010000013.1:0-180978 GCF_053594815.1 Streptomyces sp. NPDC002577
CGCATCTCGCCTGACCGAGCGGGGCGCGACCCGCGCCGACGACAAACTGTCCGAGGCCGCGATGGAAGACCGCAAGCGCGAGGGGTACTTCTAAGAATGTCCAGCATCACCAGCATCCCTGGCGGCCCGAGCCGTACGGGGCGCACCGCCATGCCCGAGGTCGACACCCTCCGCTTCGCGACTGCGGGTTCCGTGGACGACGGCAAGTCGACCCTCGTCGGCCGTCTGCTGCACGACTCCAAGTCGGTCCTCGCCGACCAGCTCGAAGCCGTCGAACGCGCCTCTGCCAGCCGCGGCCAGGACGCCCCCGACCTGGCGCTGTTCACCGACGGCCTGCGCGCCGAGCGCGAGCAGGGCATCACCATCGACGTGGCCTACCGCTACTTCGCCACGCCACAGCGCCGGTTCATCCTCGCCGACACCCCCGGCCATGTGCAGTACACGCGCAACATGGTCACCGGCGCCTCGACGGCCGAACTGACGGTCATCCTCGTCGACGCCCGCAACGGCGTCGTCGAGCAGACCCGCCGCCACGCCGCCATCGCCGCCCTCCTCCGCGTCCCCCACGTCGTCCTCGCCGTCAACAAGATGGACCTCGTCGAGTACGCGGAGCCGGTCTTCACCAAGGTCGCCGCGGAGTTCGTCCAGTACGCGACGGAGCTGGGCGTGCCCGAGGTCACGGCGATCCCGATCTCCGCGCTCGCCGGCGACAACGTCGTGGAACCGTCCGCGAACATGGACTGGTACGCCGGTCCGACCGTCCTGGAACACCTGGAGACGGTCCCGGTCGGCGACGACGCGGCAGGGGCGCCAGCGCGCTTCCCCGTCCAGTACGTGATCAGGCACGACGGGGTCCGCTACTACGCGGGCCAGCTGGTCTCGGGCACGCTGCGCGTCGGCGACGAGGTCACCGTGCTGCCGTCCGGCCGCACGTCGACGATCACCGCGATCGACGTGCTGGGCCGGGAGGAGACGGCGGCCTGCGCCCCGCAGTCCCTCACCCTCTGCCTGGCCGACGAGATCGACATCGCCCGCGGCGACCTGATCGTGCCGACGGCCGCCGCGCCGGACACCAGCCAGGACGTCGAGGCGGACGTCTGCCATCTGGCGGACCGGCCGCTGCGGAACGGGGACCGGGTGCTGCTGCGGCACACCACCCGTACCGTGCGCGCGATCGTCAAGGACCTCCACGGTGCCGGGGAGTTCACGGCCAACGACCTGGGCCGCGTCACGCTCCGCACGGCCGAGCCGCTCGCGCTCGACCCGTACGCCGATGTGCGCCGCACCGGCTCGTTCCTGCTGATCGACCCGGCGGACGGCGCGACCCTGACCGCAGGCATGGCGCGGTGACCTGAGTGACCAGCACGTCCGTAACGAACACGGCTGCCGCACCGGCCGTACGACTGGCGGGGGCCACCAAACGGTTCGGCGACGCGCTGGTCCTGGACCGCATCGACCTCGATGTGGCCGAGGGCGAGTTCGTCTGCCTGCTCGGCGCCTCCGGCTGTGGCAAGTCCACGCTGCTCAACCTGGTGGCGGGGCTCGACGAGCCGACGGCGGGCACGGTGACGGCGCGCGCCGCCCGGCCCGCGCTGATGTTCCAGGACCATGCGCTGTTCCCGTGGCTGACGGCCGGCGGAAACGTCGAACTCGCCCTGGAACTGGGCGGGATGGACCGCAAGGAGCGACGGGCGGAGGCCGAGCGGCTGCTCGCCCTCGTCCGTCTCCAGGGTGCTCATGGCAAGCGCATCCACGAGATGTCGGGCGGTATGCGGCAGCGCGTGGCGCTGGCGCGCGCGCTCGCCCAGGGCAGTCGGATCCTGCTGATGGACGAGCCGTTCGCCGCGCTCGACGCGATCACCCGCGACGTCCTGCACGAGGTGCTGACCGACGTCTGGGAGAAGCGGAAGCTGAGCGTCATCTTCGTCACGCACAACGTCCGGGAGGCGGTCCGGCTGGGACAGCGGGTCGTACTGCTCTCGTCGCGGCCCGGCCGGATCGCGCACGAGTGGCAGGTGGGCATCCCCTACCCCCGTCGTATCGAGGACCACGACGTCGCCGAGCTGTCCCTCGAGATCACCGGACATCTGCGTGAGGAGATCCGCCGCCATGCCCGCCACTGACCTGAAGCCCACCGGCGCGGACTCCCACGAGGACGGGGACGACATCTCCCTGGGCCTCGACGCCCTGGAGTCGCCGTCCGTGCCCGCCACGCGCCGGGCCGTGAAGAAGGCGGTGGCGCCGCTGGCCGCCATCGCCTTCGTCCTGGTGGTGTGGCAACTGGCGTACGCCCTGGGTGTCCCGTCCACCCTGCCCGCGCCGGCATCGGTGGCCGGGGAGCTCGGTGATCTGTGGCGTGACGGCACGCTGCTGCCCGCCCTGGGGCACAGCCTGGAGCGCTGCCTGTTCGGCTTCGCCGCATCGGTCCTTGTGGGTGCCCCGCTGGGGCTCCTCGTCCACCGGTACGCACCGGTCCGCACCGTCATCGCTCCCGTCCTGTCCGCGTTCCAGTCGCTGCCCGCGGCCGCGCTGGTGCCGCTGGCGGTGATCGCGCTCGGCGAGTCGGAACAGGCCGTGTACGCGGTCATCCTGCTGGGCGCCGTGCCGTCGGTCTCGATGGGTCTTGTCAGCGCGCTCGACCAGATTCCGCCGCTGCTGCGGCGGGCGGGCGTGACGATGGGCGCGACAGGGGTTCGCGCCGTGCGCAAGATACTGCTGCCGGCCGCGCTGCCCGGTCTGGTCGCGGCCCTCCGCCAGGGCTGGACCTTCGGCTGGCGGGCCCTGATGACCGCCGAACTGATCACCGCGACGCCCCTGCCGGGTGTCGGGCAGATCCTGAACGCGGGCAAGGAGAGCAAGAGCTTCACCCTGATCGTGGCCGCGGTGATCGTGATCCTGGCGATCGGTGTCCTGGTGGAGGCCCTGATCTTCCGCCCGGTCGAGCGGCGGGTGCTGCGGGATCGGGGGCTTGCGGGGCCCAGGTGAGTGCACGCGGGGGCCGGGGGCTCAGCGGGGGCGAGTGGTCAATCCCACAGGGACGTTCGTCCCGTACACACCTGACGGGAGGCTCTGCTCATACACCCCTTACCATTCATACGGTTGAAAGCAGGACCACATGGACCACCTGCTCCCGAACGGACCCCGCCGTGCACGATTTCCCCGCCCACGCCCCCGCCAGCTGGCGCATCGCACTGCCGCACACCGCAGCCGCCGTGCCCGTCGCCCGTGCCCTGGTCCGTACGGCGCTAGCCGAGATCGACTGCGCGGCCGACTCCGACACCGCTGAGCTGCTCACCGCCGAGCTGGTCGCCAATGCCGTGGAACACACCGAGGGCAACACGCCCATAGAGCTGGTCGTGGAGCTGCTTCCTTCCGGCTGTCAGGTCGAGGTGCACGACCCCGACCCGTCCCCGCCCGCCAGCCTCACCCGGCCGGAGCCGATCGAGCCGCCGGACCCGTTGCAGGAGCACGGGCGCGGACTTCTGCTGATCCGCGCCCTGAGCGGCTCCTGCGGTCACCGCCCCACCGCGACCGGCAAGGCGGTCTGGTTCAGGCTTCCGAAGGTGCCTGAGCAGCGGCGGCCTTCGTAGCCTCCGGCTCGTCATCGGCCCCGGCGCCGGAGTCGGCCTCCGTACCCGCCTCCGCCGAGGCACCGTTCGCACCGTCGGCCCCGAACCGCGAGTGACGGCGCCCGTACCCCGCGTACACCAGGACCCCCACCGCCAGGAACACGGCGAACTGCACCCAGGTCTCGATCCCGGTGCCGTACATCAGATACACGCAGAAGCCGATGCCGAGGATCGGGCTGACCGGGTAGAACGGCACCCGGAAGCTGCGCTTCAGCTGCGGACGGCGGCGGCGCAGCACCATCACGGCGATGTTGACGACGGCCATGACGGCGAGCGTGCCGATGGTCGTCAGGTTCATGATCGCGTCGAGCGGTACGACGGCCGCGGGGATCGCGAAGACGACGGCGACGATCCAGGTGCCGGCGACCGGCGTGGACGTCTTCGGCGAGACCCGCTCGAACACCCGCGGGACGAGCCCGTCGCGGGACATCGACATCAGGATGCGGGTCTGCCCGTACAGCACGGCGAGCACGACCGAGGCGATCGCGACGACCGCGCCGAAGGCGATGACGGCGCCGCCGACGGTCGAGCCGGTGACCTCGTTGACGATCAGCGAGAGCGCCGCGGGCGTGCCGGCCACACCCTCCGCGGAGAAGGCTCCGATGGCGGCGACCGCGACCAGGCAGTACAGCACGGTGACGATGCCGAGGCAGATCAGGATGGCGAGCGGGATATTGCGCCGCGGGTTCTTGACCTCTTCACCGGCCGTGGTGACGGCGTCGAAGCCGATGTACGAGAAGAAGGCCAGCGATGCGCCCGAGGTGATGCCCGAGAGGCCGAAGGGCGCGAAGTCGGAGAGGTTGCCCTGCTCGTAGGCGGTGAAGGCGATACCGCAGAACAGGATCAGGATGGCGATCTTCAGAACGGCCATGGCGGCAGTCGCCCGCGCGCTCTCGCGCATGCCGCGCACCAGGAGCAGCGCGGCGAGCACCATCACGATCACGGCGGGGACGTTCACGACGCCGCCGTCACCGGGCGGGTTCGCGAGGGCGGCGGGCAGCTCCCAGCCGATGAGGCTGTTCAGCAGCTCGTTGAGGTACTGGCCCCAGCCGACGGCGACCGCGGAGGCCGAGACGCCGTACTCGAGGAGCAGACACCAGCCCACGAGGAACGCCATGCGCTCACCGAGCGTCGCGTAGGCGAAGGAGTAGGAGGAGCCGGAGACCGGGATCGCGCTGCCCAGCTCGGCGAAGGAGAACGCCGTGAAGATGCAGGTGATCGCGGCCAGCACGAAGGAGATGACGACCGCCGGGCCGGCCTCGGCGACCGTGTCGGACAGGCCGACGAAGATGCCGGTGCCGACGATCGCGCCGACGCCGAAGCACACCAGCTGGAACAGCCCCATGGTGCGTTTCAGGCCGTGGCCTTCGAGGTCCGCCCCCGATTCGGCGACGAGTCGTTCGGGGGACTTGATCCGGAGTCCTGCTCCGGAGGCGCCTGGACGGGCCATGGGTGGTTCTCGATTCTGGTGGTGCTGTGCGCGACGGGGTGGGCCGCGCGCCGGCAGGACTCGGGATGGGTGGTCCGGGCCTGCCGGTGTTACGGGTGGTGCGAAGAACGTACGAGTGTAGTGGGGCGGGGCTCAGGCGAGCGTCGCGACGAGCACCGCCTTGATGGTGTGCAGCCGGTTCTCGGCCTCGTCGAAGACCACCGAGTACTCCGACTCGAAGACCTCGTCGGTGACCTCGATGGAGTCCAGCCCGTGGCGCTCGTGGATCTCGCGGCCGACCTTGGTGCCCAGGTCGTGGAAGGCGGGCAGGCAGTGCAGGAACTTCACGTCGGGGTTGCCGGTCACGCGCAGCACGTCCATCGTCACGGCGTACGGCGCGAGCGCGGCGATGCGCTCGTCCCAGACCTCCTTGGGCTCGCCCATCGACACCCACACGTCGGTCGCGACGAAGTCGGCGCCCTGCACGCCCTCGGCGACGTCCTCGGTGAGCGTGACGCGGGCGCCCGAGGTCTCGGCGAGCCGCTGGGCCCGCTCGACGATCTCCTCGGCCGGCCAGTACGACTTCGGGGCGACGATCCGTACGTCCATGCCGAGCAGCGCGCCGGTGACCAGGTAGGAGTTGCCCATGTTGAAGCGGGCGTCGCCGAGGTAGGCGAAGGCGACGCGCTCCAGCGGCTTGCTGGTGTGCTCGGTCATCGTGAGCACGTCGGCCAGCATCTGGGTGGGGTGCCAGTCGTCGGTGAGCCCGTTGTAGACGGGAACTCCGGCGTACTGGGCGAGGTCCTCCACGTTCGCCTGGCTGTCCCCGCGGTACTCGATCGCGTCGAACATCCGGCCGAGCACGCGCGCCGTGTCCTTCACCGACTCCTTGTGCCCGATCTGCGAGCCGGACGGGTCCAGATACGTCGTGGAGGCGCCCTGGTCCGCGGCCGCCACCTCGAAAGCGCAGCGCGTACGGGTCGAGGTCTTCTCGAAGATCAGCGCGATGTTCTTGCCGGTCAGCTGCCGGGTCTCGGTCCCCGCCCGCTTGGCCGCCTTGAGCTCGGCGGCCAGGTCGATCAGGCTCCTGAACTCCTCGGCGGTGAAATCCAGCTCCTTGAGGAAGTGGCGGCCGGTGAGACCGGTCGGGACTGTCGCCATGGGAGCTCTCCTGGGTGGACGAATACAGGGACGAATACGGGAACCATGGAAGTCTATACGATCGTCAACATTTCTATGCGATCTCGGCGGCTGACGCGGCACGTTTCAGCGCCTGCCGCGCCCTCGCCGGGGCCTACCCGCCCACCGCGTCCCGCTCCACCGGACAGCTCATGCACCGCGGCCCGCCCCGCCCCCGGCCCAGCTCGCTCCCCCGTATCTCGATGACCTCGATGCCCTGTTTACGCAGGTGGGTGTTGGTGGTCGAGTTCCGCTCGTAGGCGACGACCACGCCCGGCTCGACGGCGAGGACGTTGCATCCGTCGTCCCACTGCTCGCGCTCGGCGGAGTGCACGTCCTGTGTGGCGGTCAGCACACGGATCTCGCTCAGCCCGAGGGCCGCGGCGATCGCCCGGTGCATGTGCTCCGGCGGATGGTCGGTGACCTTGAGCTCCCGGCCGTCGACGCCCGGCTCGATGGTGTACGAGCGGAGCATGCCGAGTCCGGCGTACTGCGTGAACGTGTCGCCGTCGACCATCGTCATGACGGTGTCGAGGTGCATCAGCGCACGCCGCTTGGGCATGTCGAGCGCCACGATGGTCCCCGCGGAACCTGCGGCGAACAGCTTGTGCGCCAGCATCTCGACGGCCTGGGGCGTGGTGCGCTCGCTCATGCCGATGAGCACGGCGCCGTTGCCGATCACCAGGACGTCGCCGCCCTCGATGGTCGACGGATAGTCGTGCTGCCCCTCCGACCAGGTGTGGAACGGCCCCGCCCGGTCGGCGTGGAACAGCGGGTGGTGCCGGTAGATCGCCTCGAAGTGCACGGTCTCGCGCTGCCGGGCGGGCCAGCGCATCGCGTTGATCGACACCCCGTCGTAGATCCAGGCCGAGGTGTCCCGGGTGAAGAGGTGGTTGGGCAGCGGGTGGAGCAGGAAGTCGTCGAGCTCCATGACGTGGAAGCGGACGGATATGGGCTCGGAATGCCGTTCCAGGAACTCCCGTTTGGTCATCCCGCCGACCAGCGCCCCGGTGAGCTCGCCCGAGGCCATCGTCTCGAAGGCCGCCCGCAGATGGTCCGTGGCCAGCGGTCCGTACTCCTTCTCGTCGAAGACCCGGTCCAGTACGAGGTTCCTGGCCGCCGGTACGTCGAGGGCCTCGGTGAGCAGATCGCCGAAGAGATGGACGGTCACGCCGCGGTCGCGCAGCACGTCGGCGAACCCGTCGTGCTCCTGCCGGGCCCGGCGTACCCACAGGACGTCGTCGAAGAGAAGGGCGTCCTTGTTGCTGGGGGTGAGCCTTTTGAGCTCGAGATCCGGCCGGTGCAGGATGACGCGCCGCAGCCGTCCGGCCTCGGAGTCGACATGGAATCCCATGTCCTCATCCTGACCACTCGGGCGCGCGTTCACCCCTCGCTTGCAGCGGTCAGCAGTTCGGGACGGGCCAGCGCGCGCCGCGTGTCGCCGCGGCCCGGGTGCAGTGCGGCCCGGGCGACGATCCAGCCGGCGAGGGCGGCCGGATCGTCGGGGGTGCGCGCCAGCATCTCGGCGTACCGGGCGACGGCACCGGCAGCGTCACCGGCGGCCAGGTACTCGTCGGCTGTTCGGGGCGCGGCGGGCGGCGCGGCGAAGGCGTGGGTCCGGGTGTCGGACCACGGCGGGGCGCACGAGCGGAGGCGGGGCCGGGCGTCGGAGCCGTCGCGGACGAGGTTGCGCAGCCGCCACTCGGTGCGATGCAGCGCGGCGGCCGTACGCGCCCGGGCGAGGGCGGCCGCGTCCACCGGCTCACGCAGCCAGCCGTCGAGGGTCGCGGCGAGCCCGGACACCAGGCGCCGCCCGGGCGCGGTGAGCCGGCCGCTGCCGAGCAGGGTCCGCACGACGAGACGGGTCTGGAGCCTGCGGAGCGCGAAGTGGTAGGCGGCGACGGGGCTGCCCGGATCGTCGGCGAGGCGGTCGCGCCAGAAGCCCGTGACGGCCGTGAAGGCGTACACCCCGTGCAGCAGGCCCGTGAGGTGGCGCGGGTCGGGTCGCCAGGGGGCGTAGTGGCACTCGGCGCGGTCGTCGTCGAGCAGCTCGAAGAGGTGGAGGAGAGCGGCGAGTTTGCTGTGCTGGAACTCGTGGACCAGGGTCTCGGCCAGGGCTTCGGCCGTCGCGGGGCGCGAGATCACCATGGCGCCGTAGGCGTCGCCGCTGGTGGCGGAGGTGCGGACGAAGGGCGGGGGCGGGGGCGCCGCCGTGGTGCGTCCCCACGGCACGACGACGCGGACCGCCGCCGGGACCAGCCGTCCGGGCCCGTGCCCGGTGTCCGGCACGTCCCCACTGTCCGGGCCGCCTGCGCTGGGCGGCCGGTCACCGGTACGTGTCCCGAGCAGCGCCAGAGCCTCGTCGAACAACCTCTGCCAGGCCAACGCCTCCTCGTCGTCGAGCCGTTCCGCCGACACGGGCTCGTCGAGGTCGCGGTACGGATCGAGGTCGTCGAGCAGGACGGTTCCGCCGCCCGCGGAGGCGGGAAGAGCGAGGGTGCGCAGCGGAAGCCAGTGCGGTCCTGCCGCGGCCATCGCTCCGGGACTGCCCACGGGGACCGTGGCGGGGCGGCAGTGCACGGCCGGGACGCCGGGGGCGCCCGGCACGGTCACCGTGACCTCTCCCCCGCTGACCCGCGCCCGCCCCACCGTGGGGTGCGGCCCCACGCCCGGCACCCTCTGGCGGCCGAGGCCGGGCAGGTGCAGCGCACCGTCCATGAGGGGGACCAGAAGGTCGGCGGTGGTGCCCGCGTGCACGGCCGCCGCGACGGCCAGGGCACACAGGTGCCCGGCCTCGGCCCACATCGGCGGCCCGGACGACGTGCCGTGGCTGCGGCGCAGTACGTGGCCGAGCCAGCTGCCGGTCCCCGGTGCGAGCAGCAGCTTCTCCACGGCGTCAGGCGCCGCCTCGGCCGCCTCCTTGACGACGGCCCAGGCCCGCACGGACGGCGTCAGCGGCGTGGGCAGGGCGTCGATCCGGTCGAGCAGGGTCCGCAGGAGCAGCAGCCGGCGCGCGCGCTCGCCGCGCTCCAGGAAGGCCAGGGCCTCCGCTGAGCCGCCGCCCGTGGCGAGCTGGGCGAAAAGGTGGTCGGGCATCGCGAGCGGCGGATGCGGCGGACGGTGCGGCTCCGGGCGGTACGGGGGTGCCATGCCGTGCGTGGTCGTACCGTGCTGGGTCATTGCGCGCGGCCTTCGTGAGTGGACGGGCGGGGGCGGCTACTCGGCGCGGCCGGGTGGATCGCCGCCTCCGCCGCGGATGCTGGAGCGGGCGCGCAGCACCTCTCCGAGCAGGCGGGCCCGTGGTGGCAGGGGGGCGAGTGACTCCACGTCGGTGAGGGGCATCCCCGTGAGGTCTGCCAGCTCCGACTCCCAGGCGCGGGCTCCCGCGGCGTCCGACGTGGGGGTCGGATGGATGGCGACGACGTCGGCGTCGTGCCGGGCGGGTGCTGGCTGATCCAAGATCGGTCCCCCTTCACGCACGGTGGCACGCAATGCCCCGTCTCCTACCATCATGGCCAAGCGGGCCCTCGTCGGAAACCTGTGCGATCAAGCCACATGATCATGCGGACCGCCCGGATTCGCCCTGCCCCCGCGTCAACTCCCGCAGGGCGACATCCAGTTCCGCTGCCCGTTCGGGATCGTCGTCGACGGTGACCACGGCGTCGTACAGCTCCTGCAGCGCGGCGGGGCCCCGGCGGCGCAGCGCGGTGAGGATGCCGGTGATGTCCGTACGCGCCCTGGAGTGCCGGGGCAGCGTTCCGATGAGGGCGGGACCGAGCTGCCCGACCACGGTCTGCCGTTCGGCCGGGTCGGCCATCAGCGGATACGCGAGCAGCGCGGCCACGGCGCGCGGCAGCGGGGAGCGGACGGGCACCTGTGGCGGGGAGGGCGGCAGCTCCTCCGCCCGTTCAGGGCCGCGCAGCAGGATCTCCGGGATCTGCGCCGTGCGGTGCGCGGACCGCAGTTCGGCCACGTGGGCGCGCACGGCGGGGAAGAGCTTCTCGGGGTCCGGCAGAGCGGGCAGGTCGGCAGCCCGCTCTGCGAGCAGGGCGAGCACGATCTCGGAGAAGAGGCCGGTGGCACGGACGGGATCGTTGGCGGCCTCCCGCCCGCGGCCCGCCGCCCGCAGCACGGTCTGACGGTGGACCAGAGTCCGGTGCCCGGTGGGCAGGGCATCCGGTGGCAGCGGCTCCCGGAAGTCCAGGTCCTCCTCGAACGTCTCGCAGGCGTCGATGATCCACATCTGATCGACGAAGGACGGCACGGCGTCACTCGTGTACCGGTCGAGTGCCGACTCGAGGTCGATGGCCACCTTGTCACCGGTCGTGGCATCGGCGCAGAGCAGCCGGGTGTGCCCGGCCCGGTCGAGGACGCCGTGGCCGCCCCACCACACCCACAGCACGTCGCCCTGCGCCGGGGAGAGTTCATGGACGAGGGTGCGCCGGAGCGTGGCGCGGTCGGCGGGCTCGTACGGGATGTCCGGCGTGAAGTTCTCCAACGGGGCCAGGTGGAGCCTGAGTTGGGAGCTCGGGACGCCTGCGGCACGCAGCAGGGCGTGGAAGGCGACTGCGTCGCGGGCGGGTCCCGGCAGGTCCCAGGTGGGCCCCGCGCCGTACCGCTCGATACCGACGATCAGTGCGTGCACCCGATCGGGGCGAAGGTGGTTCACGGCAGGCGGTCCACGATGTGGCGGTATACGGCGGGGTTGGTCCAGTAGGCGCTGTGCGCGGCGGGGAACGGCTGGCGGCTGTCCACGGACACGTCGGTGACGCGGCCGGGGAAGAGGCCCGCGCCGAGGTACGCGAGCAGGTCGCGGGGGTCGTACAGATTGAGCCAGTCCGGAACGTGGGACGGCAGGGGCTGCGGATGGGAAAGCGAGGGCAGGGAGCCTGACTCGTACAGGAACGGCCCCTGGGAACCGGCCGTCACCAGCAGACGGACCTGGGGAAGCAGCGCGCCGACGAGGGTGTCGAGGGCGATGATGCCGCCGAGGCTGTGCCCGATGAGGACCACGGGAGCGGGCAACTCGGCTATCAGTGCGCGCAGTTCGGCCCGCAGGGGCTCGCCGCGGCTGAGGTAGCGCAGGATGTCGCCGGCGGCGGGATGGGCGGCCTCGGTGAGGGCGCGACGGCGGCGCAGTGCGGCCCGTGCCGCGGCGCCCGTCGCGATGCGCAGCAGGCGTCCGCGCAGTGTGCGTCCGCTGCCGGCGGGCGGCGCGCCCAGGGCCTCGGCGAGGCGGGCGGCCACGGCGTCGCGGGTGTCGCCGTCGGGGATCAGCGGCGCGTCGGCGTCGAGCGCCTCGGCGACGACACGGGCTGTCAGGGCGCGGGCGAGGAGGACGGCCAGGTCTTCCGGGGACAGGGCGGCGGCAGCCGGTGCGAGCAGCGGGTGGGCGGCCAGCGCCGTCGCGGCCTCGGCGAGCCCCGGGCCGAGTCCGGCCGCGGCCACGTCGCCTTGGGCGGCCAGTTCGCCCAGGCGGACGCGCACGGCCTGCTCCGGGCGGGTTGCGCCGGGAGGGCGTTCGGCCTTGGGGGGCGCGGCGGCCGCCGCCAGGGCGAGTTCGGCGTCGGGGTCGTCGTAGAGGACTCCCCAGGCGGCGATGTCGTCCCCGTCTCCGGAAGCCAGGGCCCGTCCGTGCCCCGTGGACGGCGGCAGACTGGCTCCTCCGGCGCCGAGTGTCGCACCGTGGGTGCCGCCCCAGTAGAACGGCACGAACCGCAGCCCGGACCGCTCGGCGTCGAGCGAGGCCCGGACCGTTCCGGCCAGCTCGGTGAAGCGCGGCTCGCGCACACCGGTCCCGTGGATGAAGACGACCGTCGTCCCCGTCATACGCTCAGGCCCCCCGTCGGCGTCATGACCGTGCGCGGCACGGCCGCGGCAGTCACATGACTGTCACAGCGTCACATGACCAGTGTGGCATGGACGTTGTGATTGACACCCCGGGCGATGGCACGCGGTGTCACCGCGCCGGGCGTTGGACCTTCTGCAGCGGTCTTCTGCAGCGGTCTTCTACAGGGGCATCGGCGCGAGGTCGCACTCGATGCGCCGCCGCTGCTGCGCCGCCAGCAGCCAGGGATGGTCGCTGCGCACCACGCGGGCGAGGCCCTCGACGGCACGCCGGCCCAGTTCGTCGGCCTCCTCCCCGCGGCCGAGCCCCCGCAGGTCCAGGGCGAGGTTGGCGGTGCAGGCGAGGGTCAGCGGGTGGTCCCGGCCGACAGCCTCGGTCAGCAGCGGCAGATTGGCCTCGTCGGCTTCGTGGGCGCGCTCGAAGTCCAGGCGGGCGTAGTGGTTGTTCGCCTGGCCGATGGCGACGGTCCGGGTCAGCACATGGTGCTTGCCGAGGGTCGCCGCGAGGCGTGCCGCCGCCGCGTCGTCGAGCTCCTGCGCGGTGTACACGTCCCCGAGGGCACGCCGGGTGGCCGCCACGTTGGCCATGGTGATGAGGGTGTGGGCGTGGTCGGGGCCGAGACGCTGCGTGTTGCGGCGCACGGTGTCCTCCCCCAGGGAGCGTGACCCTTCCAGGTCGCCGACCAAACGCCGGTCGACGACCACGTTGATCGCCACAGTGAGGGTGGCCGAGTGGTCGTCGCCGTAGCGCACCGTCAGACGGCGCAGCGTGTCCTCGGAGAGCTTCGCGGCTTCGGACACGGCGCCGTCGCGGCGCCGGAACACGGCGAGGTTGCGAGCGGCCGCCATGGCGGTGGGGTTGCCCTCGCCGACCGCCTCGCGCTGCCTGCGGTACGTCTCCTCCTGGCGGTCCCGCGCACCGGGGTAGTCGCCGCTCTCGCACATGTCGAGGGCCACGGCATTGAGGGTGTTGAAGGTCAGGCCGCTGTTCGGGCCGAACAGCAGGTCGCGCAGACGGTACGTCTCCTGGTCGAGGGCGAGCGCCTCCCGGTACTGCCCGCACAGGCGCAGCCCCACGCCGAGGGCGTGCGCCGCCTGGAGCGTCGAGGGGTCCTCGGGGCCGAACTGCGACATGGCCCGGTCGTACGCCTCCTGGGCGAGGTCGCGCGCCTGGGTGAACGCGCCCTGGTAGCGCAGCGCGTCGCACATCTGGGTCATCGAGTCGAGGAGCTCCTCCTCGTCGACACCGGCGCGGCGGGAGATCTCCAGGGCCTGTTCGTTGAGCGGGATCGACTCGGCGACCCGGCCGAGCACCCGCAGGCAGAAGGCCAGGAGCTTGGAGATCCGCAGGGCCTGGGCGTCGTTCTCGCCGGAGGTCCTGGTCCAGGTCTCGCGCGCCTGCCGGGCGAGGACGACCGCGTTCTCGTGGTCGCCCCAGTAGTACAGGAACGACGTCGTGTCGTAGATGAGCTCGCGTACCCAGGTGTCGTCGCTGGCGACCGCCTCCGAGGTCAGGACATGCGGCAGCAGCGCCAGGTACGCCGGCCACTCCAGGGACGAGGAAGGCTGACCGGGCTTCGCCGCGGACAGCAGCTGGTGCGCGGCGTCCCGGGTCGTCCGGCGCTCCTCCTCGCCGAGCTTGGTCAGCAGCACGTTCTGCAGCAGTCGGTGCATCTGCAGCGTGTCGTTGCGCAGGTCCAGCTTCACCAGCGAGAACTGGCCCAGGTCGCGGATGGCCCGGCTGAGTTTGATCGACTCGCGCAGCACCGGGTTGACGTCGGGCGCGATGTCGATACCGCGGCTGCCGCGGAGCAGCGACAGCGGCACGGGCTCGGGGGCCATGCAGGCGCAGATGTCGAGGAGTTTGCGGGCGCCGGGGTTGTTCTCGGCGATCCGGCCGAGCGAGATGTCCCAGGCCGCGGCGACGGAGACCGGATAGTCCGGGTTGGGGTCGAGTTCGAGGATTTCCGGGCTGCGCTGGTCGAGCAGGGCGAGGTACTCGCTGACGAGCATGCCGGTGACGCCCAGCCAAGCGCCCGCCTGCTCGACGGCGAGGGGCAGGTCGCCGAGTTCCTGGGCGAGCCGCCCGGCCTCCTCGCGGGACAGGTCGGGAGAGCGCTTCTGCAGCAGCTGGACCGACTCGTCGCGCTCGAAGACGTCCACCGGCAGCGGGGTGGCGACCCGCTCCCATTCGCGGTTGCGCGACGTGACGATGATCTTGCCTGGGCCGTTCGCGGGGAAGTAGCCGCGGACGGTCTCGATGTCCTCCGCGTTGTCGAACACCAGCAGCCAGTTGTCGTACGGCACACCCGTGCGCAGTGCTTCCAGGGCCGCGGGCACCGCGGTGTTGGCGGCCGGGGCGCCCCGGTTCTCCGCGTCGACCGGGACGACGCCGAGACGGGCGGCGAGCTGTGAGAGCGCACCGAGGATGAGACTCTCGCGCTCGGCGGGGATCCAGCAGATCACCTTGTACTGCTGCTGGTGGGTGTACACGTACTCCAGGGCGAGCTGCGACTTGCCCACACCGCCCAGGCCCTGCAGTGCGTGCGGCAGCACCGCCGCCGCGTCCTGGGCCTCCAGTTGCTCCTCCACCTGGGCCAGCAGCGCCGTACGCCCGACGAACGATGTGTTCCGCAGGGGTACGTTCACCAGAAGGGCGTTCCCTGCGCTGGTGGTGCTGCTGTGCATGTGTGGCTCAGCCTCCGGGGCTTGAGGGGCGGACGTGGCGGGGAGTACCGGGATCGGCACGAGCTCTCCAGGGGGTCTATCGGCGTTCTCCCCCTGGTCAACGCCGTCCGTGACGGACGGTGACGACTCCGGAGAATGCCCAGCAGGAACGAGATCGTGACGATTCATACCATTTGACGCATTTGGCGCGAGTTCAATAGTTTGAGGTAGTTCAATGCGATTGGCCCGTTCGCTGTACAGGTGACCGGAGAGCGCCCGCATGATGGCGAGCTCGGGGCGCCACCAGTCGTCCCACGGGTCGGGCAACGGGCGGCCCGTGGGATCGCGCACGGCGGCCCGCAGCGCCACCCCGCCTTTGCCGGCCGCAGGCAGTTCGCCGAGCAGGCCGACGATGCGGGCGAGTTGAGGGCGGGTCGTGGTGGCGAGCAGGGCCTCGCGCACTCCGTCGGCGAAGTCGGGGCGCCCCTCACCGGCACCGTCCCAGTCGATGAGGCCGCCCATGAAGATCTCCGCGAGATGAGCGGGGCCCGTCTCGGGCATGGCGCGCCGCTGGAGTTGGTCGATGAGGCCGAAGTCGAGGGGCACGGTGGCCAGATGGGCGGCGAGGCGGCGCGCCGCCGGAGTGGCGAGGGTGCGGAAGCGGCGCACGATGGCCCGGGCGGCGGCGGGCAGGCCGTGACGGGGGGCGTTCAGCCCGGGCGCGGGTGAGCCCTTGGTGAGCGCGCCCGCCAGTACGACGGGCAGTGCGTGCCGCACTCCCCGCTCGCCGGTCACCAGGTCGGCCCAGGCGGCCAGCGACTGGGGCTTGAGCGAGAGCACCGGCACGGGCACGGTGTCGTCTCCGCCCTCCGGCAGGGGACGCACCGGGTCCGGTCCGCTGGTCGGCGGGCGGTGCAGCAGACTGGGGTTGGGTGCGCCGAAACCGCCCGCCTCCAGGACCGCCGGGTACGGGTAGAGCGACGAGCGGTGCCGTAAGTGGGGCGGCAGGAGATGGACGACCGCGGTGGGTCCGGCGCGGCCGAGGCGGGAGAGCAGCGCGTCGGCGGCCCGGCCGACCCAGCCGTGCGCGAGGCCGTCGGTGACCACGAGGAAGATCCGGGCCCCGCTGCCGTCGAGGAGCTCGGCGGGGTCGGCGCCCGACGTGGTGTTCCAGCGCAGCGTCGGCGCACCGTCGGTGGGCAGGACCACCTTGACGGGGCGCACGTCGCGAAAGGCTCCGCTGGCCTCCGCCGCGGAGGTGAGCCTCGTCAGGTCCTCGTCCCAGATCCGCATCGTGGGGGCGTCGTCGGCGAGCAGGACCAGGTCGAACGCCGTGTCCTCGGCACGCCGGAAGTACGGCAGCCACAGATCGTCGGCCAGGGCCCGCTCGGCGGTGGCGACCTCGTCGAGTTCCAGGGCGGTACGGGACGGCACCCGGCGGCCGACCCGGTGCAGGGAGCGCGCGATCAGGGCGGTGCGCCGGGCGGGGGCGGGCCGCTCGGAATCGGGCAGGGGAAGCCACGGCCGGTCCAGACGCAGGGTCAGCGGGCCTTCGGGGTCGGCGTCCGGCACCGGCGGCGGCACGGTGCCGGCGTCGGGGAGCGGTGGCGTGAACGGGATGTCCGGCATCGGCCCCGGCGGCGGCCCCGGCTCCGACGGCGGCAGGGGCGGCGGCGCCTCGGTCTCACCGCTGCCGGGGGTGCGGCCTCGGCTGTGCCAGTACGCGGCGAGCCAGACGGCGTCGGCGAGTTCCTGCCAGTGGGGAGCGGACTCCGTCGCGTCCGGCGCGTCGTGACCCGCGGGTGTGCGGGGAGGATGGGCCGACGGAATCGCCCGGCCGGTGTCGCCGTCGCCGGGACCGGGTGCACGCTCCCTGGGAAAGCCGTTCATTCAGCGGCCCTTCGCGAGGTCGCGGAGCAACGACTCGACGAGCTTACGCCCGTGACCGTCCGCCTGGAAACCACCCATAGTGGTCAACTGGACAGCGTTGAGCAGTTGGTCGAGGGAATGCGTGCCGCCGCCCTGCACCCGCTGCAGGAACTGGTCGACCAGCGGCTCTGCCTGCTCCTGGTCGGCCTCGAAGTGGCTGCGCACGATCGCCAGGAGCTGCTCCTTGCCCGGCATGCGCATCTCCAGGGGCAGACACCTCCTGCGGAACGCGGCCGGAAACTCGCGCTCGCCGTTGCTGGTGATCACCACGATCGGGAACTGGCGGCACTCCACCCTGCCCCGCAGGATGTCCGCTCGGCCGCTCGGGTCGTCCGTGTGGACGCTCGCCGTGTCGGCGGCGTCACGAGCCAGCTCCGCGACCTCGTAACTGCCGTTCTCGAGCGCGTGCAACAGGTCGTTGGGCAGATCGATGTCGCTCTTGTCGAGTTCGTCGACCAGGAGGACACGGGGTCGGTGGTAGGGCAGCAGCGCCGTGCCGAGCGGGCCGAGGGTGACGAAGTCGCCCAGCGTGGGCGGTTGGTGCGGCCGCCGGCCCGCGTTCGGGGACTCGCCGGCGTGCTCCGGCGAGGGAGAGTCGGACGACGGACGCGTGGAGTCGTCGGGCCCGGCGGCGCGCGACTCGGCTCGCCACGCGGCTATGGCCTGGGCACGGCCGATGGCGTCGTAGGCGTACAGACCGTCCCGCAGGCTGGTGCGGCTGACGATGTTCCAGGACAGGACGCGGCCCAGGCCCAGTTCACGCGCGATCAGATAGGCCAGGGTCGACTTGCCGACTCCGGGCGGGCCCGTGACGAGCAGCGGCCTGCGCAGCAGGAGGGCCGCGTTGACGGTGTCGACCTCGGACTCGTCGAGGTGCGGGGTGATGTCGACGCGGCCGAGGCGGCGCAGCTCGGCGTCCTCGTCCGCGGGCGGTGCGGGCAGCGCGGGGCCGCCCGCGAACCGGCGCCAGGCCGGCGGCTCGGGCAGCGAGGGCGCCTCGCCCCGCGGGGGCACGCCCGTGGCTTGGAACACCCGCCAGGCGTGCGGGTCGCGCTCATCCTGCGCCGTCATGGCCGTGCCTCCTCACTGTCGGTGCGCGGTTCTCCGCCGGGGTCGGCCGCGCCATCGGGGTGGACAACGCCGGAGCCGTTGACGGAGCCGGCGGAGCTGATCTCGTGGAGGTCACGGCTGTCGTGGGCGCCGGAGCCGGGGCCCTGCCCGGTCGGACCGCCGAGCCTGCGGTCGACGACGTCGCCGTACGCATCGGCCCCCGGGCCACCGGGTGCGTCCACGGCCGTGTCCGACGCGCCGTGCATGGCGAGGCCGGCTCCCGCGTCGACGTCGACGAGACGCGTCGGGTCGTCCCAGAAGAAGGCGATGTGCCTGCCCAGCAGCAGCGGGCCCGCCACATCGTGCTCGGCCCTGCGCCGCAGCCGCTGGATCGCCAAAGGGATCTGGGAGGACGTCGAGACCGAGGCGAACACGGCACTGACCACTTCCCTGCGCTCGTGCGCGAAAACCCCCCTGCGGTCCCAGACCGCGAGGCCGATGCCCTCCGCGAGCGCCGCCTTGAGCGCCGTGAGCGCAGGCTCGTCGCCGGGCGCGTCGAGAACGACCGCCGTGCAGCCGGGCTCGCCCGCGAGCGCGGTCTGCCATTTGGCGAGGTCGCCGGGGTCCGGCCCGAGCCAGCTGTGGACCTTCACACCGTCCCGGCGCAGCGTGCGCCATCGCTCGCGCCACGCTGCCATGACGACCGGGTCGTCCGTGCGCATCCGGTCCAGGCTGCGCAGGTGCACTGCGTATTTCAGCGCGAGCGACATGGCCGCACCGTCCCCGAAACGCAGCCTCAGACCGGCCATGTCGTGGTTGAGCAGCTCATACGGGAGTATGAACTCGACGTAAGCCGCGGGGCGTTCGGGGTCGGGATGTTCGGCGGGTCCGTCGGTGCGCCCGTCGGCCCACAGCCGCGAGGCGCGCCGCAGGGCCCGTTCGAGGGCGGGGGCGAGTTCCTCGAGGGTGGTGTGCTCTGGCTCTGCGGGCTGCGGGTCCCAGCGGCCCGGCCCTGTGTTGAACCAGGACCGTACGACGATGTCGCCCGAGGTGTCCCGGGCGGGGTCGACGGCGACGATCAGGCAGCGCGGGATGTCCGGGTCGAGGACGGCGGTGGCGCGGGCGAGGCGCCGGTTCTCGAGGACGTGGGTCAGGCCGGCGTGCTGTGCCCAGGAGTCGGCCCAGCCGGCGAGGGCCGCTGCGTGCTCGGTGCCCGCCGCGTGCCCGGCGGCGTGGTCGAGGAGCAGGACGGCCGGCGGCAGACCGTCCGGCTCGACCATGAACTCCGCCAGGTAGCGCAATAACTGCGTGGGGGAGCGATGGAGGGGCACCTCGCACACGACGTCGGCGGCGAGGTCGTTGCGCAGCCGGTCGGCGGGGAGGACGTCTTCGGCGGCCTCCAGCAGGCCGTGGGCGGTGCGGATGTCGTATCCGCTGAGCGGCCCCTGCTGGAGGCTCACCGCCGGTGGCTGCTGGGCGGCCGTGGCGATGAGGCGGTGCAGTTCTTCGGCGGCTTCGGGACCCTCGTAGGCGTGGACGACGTCCACCAGCACGAGCTCACCGTCCCTGACGCTCAGCGCCGCGCGCACCAGGGTGACCACGTCCGGGCGCTGTCTGCTGCCCCGCAGGTCTATCGGGCGGCCGAGGTCCTGTCCGAGTAACTGGGCCAGCTCAAGGCGGCTCTGGGCGTCCTCGGTGCAGCCGAGTCGGCACAGGGCATCGGTCAGCAGGTTCACGAGCGTGCGTTCCGACGCACGCCTCGCATCGCCCCCGGGTCTGCCGAGTCCCGCTCCTGCCTCCACCGACCGTCCCCCATGAGTCGGTACGCCTGTCTGTACCGACCAGCGAAGTTAGCACGTCAACTCTCCCTTAACCAGGAGGGTTTGATGCGACCAGCGGGACGGCAGAGGCGGGCCCGGCATCTCAGACGTGGATCCACCGGCTCAGAGCCGGGGATCACCGGCTCAGAGCCGAGGGTCCACCGGCTCCGACTCCAGCGCCAGCACCGCGAACACCGCCTCGTGGACCCGCCACAGCGGCTCGCCCGCCGCGAGGCGGTCCAGGGCCTCGAGCCCGAGTGCGTACTCGCGCAGCGCGAGGGAGCGCTTGTGGCCGAGGAAGCGGCCGCGGAGTCGCTCGAGGTTGTCGGGGCGCGTGTACTCGGGACCGTAGATGATCCGCAGGTACTCACGGCCGCGGCACTTGATGCCCGGCTGCACCAGCCTGCCCTGCCCGTCGCGGACCCGGGCCTCGACGGGCTTGACGACCATGCCCTCGCCGCCGCGGCCGGTCATCTCCAGCCACCAGTCGGTGCCCGCCTGGACGGACGCAGGGTCGCCGGTGTCCACGAAGAGCCTGCGGGTGGTCCCCAGCAGCCCGCTGCCGTCGTGCTCGACGAGGCGGTCGATCAGCGACAGCTGCTCGTCGTGCGGCAGTGCGGCGAGGCTCCGGCCCTGGACGGCGAGGATCTGGAACGGCGCCAGGCGCACGCCCTCCAGACCGTCGGTCGTCCAGCAGTAGCGCCGGTAGGCGTCCGTGAACGCAGCGGCGTCCTCGGCCCGTTCCCGCTGTCTGGCGAGGAGGCCGCCCACCTCGGCCCCGCGCGCCGCGGCCGCCTCCAGGACGGCTATCGCGTCGGGGAAGACGGCACCGGAGGCGGCGCCCACCGCCGCGTACTGCGTGCGCAGCAGCCCGGACGCCTTCAGCGACCAGGGCATCGACTCGGCGTCGAGCAGCAGCCAGTCGGTCTCCAGTTCCTCCCACAACCCGGCCCGGGTCACGGCGGTGCGCAGCCGTTCGAGGATCTCCTCGGTGACGGTCGCGTCGTCGAAGAAGGGGCGGCCGGTGCGGGTGTAGAGGGAGCCGGTCACGCCTGCCTCGCCCGTGGTGGCCGTCGCGCCGAAGCGCTCGCGGGCCACGTCCGCGTCCCGGCACACCAGCGCCACCGCGCGCGAGCCCATGTGCTTCTCCTCGCACACGACGCGGGCGACGCCGTCGGCCGCGTACTGCGCGAAGGCCTCGGCCGGATGCTCCAGATAACCGTCGACACGCGAGGTCGCGGTCGGCGCCATCGTCGGCGGCAGATACGGCATCAGCCCCGGGTCGACGGCGAACCGGCTCATGACCTCCAGCGCCGCGGCCGCGTTGTCCTCGCGGACCGAGACACGGCCGGCGTGCCGGGTCTCCACGACCCGGCGGCCGTGCACGTCGGCGAGGTCCAGCGGCCGCCCCTCGTGCCCGCCGGGCGCCTCGGACGCCAGCGGCTTGGCCGGCTCGTACCAGACCTTCTCGGCCGGTACGTCGACCAGCTCCCGCTCCGGCCAGCGCAGGGCGGTGAGCTTGCCGCCGAACACCGCGCCGGTGTCGAGGCAGATCGTGCTGTTCAGCCAGATGGCGGTGGGCACGGGTGTGTGGCCGTAGACCACTGCGGCGCGGCCGCGGTAGTCCTCGGCCCACGGGTAGCGCACGGGCAGCCCGAACTCGTCGGTCTCGCCGGTCGTGTCCCCGTACAGCGCGTGCGACCGGACCCGGCCCGACGTACGGCCGTGGTACTTCTCCGGCAGGCCCGCGTGACAGACCACGAGCCGGCCGCCGTCGAGCACGTAGTGACTGACGAGCCCGTCGACGAACTCCGCGACCTGCTCTCTGAACTCCTCGCTCTCCCCGTTCAGCTGCTCGACGGTCTCGGCCAGACCGTGCGTGTGCTGGACCTTTCTGCCCGTCAGCCAACGCCCGAGCTTGTTCTCGTGGTTCCCGGGCACGCACAGGGCGTTGCCGGACGCGGTCATGGACATCACCCGGCGCAGCACACCCGGTGTGTCCGGGCCGCGGTCCACGAGGTCGCCGACGAAGACGGCCGTACGGCCCTCGGGGTGGGCGCCGTCGACGTAACCGAGCTTGCCGAGCAGCGCCTCCAGCTCGGAGCTGCAGCCGTGGATGTCCCCGATGATGTCGAACGGGCCGGTGAGATGCGTCAGGTCGTTGAGGCGCCTCTCTCGTACGACCTGTGCGTTCTCGACCTGCTCGGCTCCGCGCAGGATGTGCACCTTGCGGAAGCCCTCGCGCTCCAGGTGCCTGAGCGAACGGCGCAGTTCGCGGGTGTGCCGCTGGATGACGCGGCGTGGCATCCCGGCCCGGTCGGCACGGGCGGCGTTCCGCTCGGCGCACACCTCCTCGGGCACGTCGAGGACGATGGCGATCGGCAGCACGTCGTACTGCCGTGCCAGCTCGATCAGCTGCTTGCGGCTCTCCTGCTGCACGCTCGTCGCGTCGACGACGGTGAGCCGGCCGGCCGCGAGCCGCTTGCCCGCGATGTAGTGCAGGACGTCGAAGGCGTCCTTGCTCGCGCTCTGGTCGTTCTCGTCGTCCGCGACGAGGCCGCGGCAGAAGTCCGAGGAGATGATCTCCGTGGGCCTGAAGTGCTTGCGGGCGAAGGTGGACTTGCCCGATCCGGAGGCACCGACGAGGACCACGAGGGACAGGTCGGTCACGCCCAGGATGCGGGGGCTGCCGGCGGTGGTGCCGGCGCCCTGCTCGTTCTGGTTCGTCATGCGGCCTTCTCCTCCTTCGCGTCCGGTGGGGTGTCCTCGGCCGGCTGTGCGGTGTTCTTCGGGGTCTCCGTGCTGGTCTTCGTTCCGGACCCCGCAGCGGTCTTCAGCCGGAACGTGGCCATCTGTGTGGGTGGCCCCACCTCGGGGTCGTCCGGGCCGATGGGAGCGAACTCCACCTCGTACCCGTACCGCTCGGCCACCCGGTCCGCCCAGCCCCGGAACTCCTCCCTCGTCCACTCGAAACGGTGGTCCCCGTGGCGGACGTGCCCGGCCGGGAGGGTCTCCCAGCGCACGTTGTACTCGGCGTTCGGCGTCGTCACCAGCACGGTCCTCGGGCGCGCGGAGCCCAGGACCGCGTACTCCAGTGCGGGCAGCCGTGCCAGGTCGACGTGCTCGACGACCTCGCAGAGCACCGCCGCGTCGTACCCCTTGAGCCGGGTGTCGGTGTAGGCGAGCGAGCCCTGGAGGAGGCTGACCCGCTCCGCCTGCCGCTCGCCCATCCGCTCCAGCTTCAGCCGCCGCGCGGCCGTGGTGAGCGCCCGCACCGACACGTCGACGCCGACGATCTCCTTGAACCGGCTGTCCTTCAGCAGTTCCTGCACCAGCTGGCCCTGCCCGCAGCCAAGATCGAGCACGCGGCTCGCACCGGCTGCGCGCAGTGCCTCGATGATCGCCTGGCGCCGCTGCGCGGCCAGCGGCACGGGCCCCGATGTCGCCGGGCCCTGTTCGTCATCGACATCAGCGCTGGACTCGCCGACGGCGTTGTCGATCTCCTCGACCTCGGTGTCGTCCGTCTCGGCGAGCCGCACCAGCTCCAGCCGCTCCATCGCCGCCCTGGTCAGCGACCAGCGCCGCGCGAGATAGCGGCTGGTGATCAACTTGTGCTCCGGGTGCTCGGCGAGCCAGCCGTCACCGGCGCGCAGCAGCTTGTCGACCTCGTCGGCGGCGACCCAGTAGTGCTTGGCGTCGTCGAGCACCGGCAGCAGGACATAGAGGTGCCGCAGCGCCTCCGCCAGTCTCAGCTCCCCCTCCAGTACCAGGCGTACATACCGCGAGTCACCCCACTCCGGGAACTGCTCATCCAGCGGGACGGCGTCCGCGGTGACCGTCCAGCCGAGCGGCTCGAAGAGCGCCCGCACCAGTTCGGCGCCGCCGCGCGCGGGCAGCGCGGGCACCTCTATACGCAGCGGCAGCCGCTGCCCGGCCCGCTCGGGCCGGGCAGCGCACTGCCCTTTCATGGCGCTGGAGAACACCCTGCTCAGCGCCACGGCGAGCAGCGACGACGCGGCATACGGACGGTCGTTCACGTACTGCGCGAGCGCCGCGTCCGGCGCGCCGCCGCGCCCCTTGCCCTTGCCCCGCCGTACCAGTGCCACAGGATCCACCTCCAGCAGCAGCGCCGCCGTGCAGCGCTGCGCGGACGCCTCGGGGTAGAGGACGTGCGCGGTGCCGTAGGAGGTCGAGAACGCCTGCGCGTTGTCGGGATGCTTGTGCAGCAGAAACCCGAGGTCGGTCGCGGGGCGCTCCGGGGTGCCGGTGGTACTGATCGTCAGGAACACATGTCCGAGTATGGTCGCGTTCCGTCCGTGCCGACCAAGGAATTTCCTGCCGCTACGAAAGCTGCGACATCACCTGCGACGAAATGAGCTCCAGGTGGTCGAGGTCGTCCAGGTCGAGGATCTGGAGATAGACCCGCTGGGAGCCGATCGCCGCGTACTGCCCGAGCTTCTCCACCACCTCGGCCGGGGATCCGGCGAGGCCGTTGGTCTTGAGTTCGTCCACCTCCCGTCCGATCGCTGCCGCCCTGCGCGCGACCTCGGCGTCGTCCTTCCCGACACACACGACGAGTGCGTTGGAGTACACCAGATCGCTGCCCTTGCGGCCGGCCGCCTCCGCCGCCGCCCGCACCCGCCCGAACTGGCGCTCGCTGTCCTCGATCGAGGCGAACGGCATGTTGAACTCGTCCGCGTACTCGGCCGCGAGTCGCGGTGTGCGCGTCGCGCCGTGTCCGCCGATGAGCACCGGCACCTTGGCCTGCGCCGGCTTCGGCAGCGCAGGCGAGTCGGTCAGCTGGTAGTACTCACCGTCGTAGCTGAAGGTCTTGCCGACCTCCGTGCCCCACAGACCGGTGACGATCGCCAGCTGCTCCTCGAGCCGGGCGAACTTCTCCTTGGGGAACGGAATGCCGTACGCCTTGTGCTCCTCCTCGAACCAGCCCGCGCCGAGGCCGAGTTCCACACGGCCGCCCGACATCTGGTCGACCTGCGCCACCTGGATCGCCAGCACGCCGGGCCACCGGAAGGTGCCGGCCGTCATCAGCGTGCCGAGCCGGATCCGCTTGGTCTCCCGGGCCAGCCCGGCGAGCGTGATCCAGGCGTCGGTGGGACCCGGAAGCCCGTCGACGGAGCCCATCCGGAGATAGTGGTCCGACCGAAAGAACGCGTCGAACCCGAGGTCCTCGGTGGCCTTGGCCACGGTCAGAAGAGTGTCGTACGTCGCCCCCTGCTGGGGCTCGGTGAAGATGCGAAGATCCATACCTCCATCCTGCACGGTTCTGCACCCGCCGTGCCATGCGTCCCATCCGTCACATCTCACCGGTCACGCCGGTCATGCCGGCCTCATGAGCAACCTCAGCAACGCCCTACCCGGCCGCCGAATCCGGTTCCGGCTCCGGTTCCGGCACGCTCTGCTCCCGCACCGCGAGCCGGCGCAGCAACTCCAGCACCCGGTCGCGGCACTCGTCAGCCGCGTCGATCGCCTCCATGCACTGCCAGTACGCGCCTTCCTCGTCCGCGGAGCAGGCGATGCCGACGAGAGCTATGCCGACCTCGCCCAGCAGGGCGCCGAGGCCTAGCAGTGCCCTGCGCGCGTCGCCGATCTCCGTCAGCTGCGCCGCCCGTATCTCCCCGACGCCCAGCGCCGGAGGCCCCAGCGCACCGCAGCCTCTACCGCCCACCTCGCTCAGGCGGAGCGCCTCGCCCCGCAATTCCGGCGGCCCGTTGACCGCCAGCCGGCTCCCGATCGCCTGGGCCAAGGCCTGTGCCTGCCATGACTCCACCACGATGTCCGGCACCCCTGGGCTCTGCGCCAGGGCACGCCTGTTCGCTTCGATGAGCCGCACCGCCTCCATCGCCGCCCCCGTCAGTCCCGCACGCGCTGTCGCGCGCTGCCCGCACTCCTGTGTCCACTACCCAGAGTGAGTTGTCAGGAGATGAAAAACCAGAGGTCGTCCGGAATCTGTGGACAGAAAGCCAGATGTGGACAACACAACCACTCCGGAGAGTGACGAATAGCGGCCCTCCGCGGCGTATCCGCCTTCAAGGGGCGGCTCCCGGCGCATTCATGGAGCTTCAAGCTCTGCAAGGAGCTCAAGAGATCGGAAACCGCCGCTCATTGCGGTCGATCTTGGCGTCCAGTGCCGTCAGCGCATCGATCCCCAGCACCTCGCACAGCTGCAGCAGATACGCGAGGACGTCGGCGACCTCGTCCGTCACCCGGTGCGCCGACTCGGGGTCGTCCATCACCGCGGCCGACTCCTCGGGTGTCAGCCACTGGAAGATCTCGACCAGCTCGGACGCCTCCACGCTGAGCGCGGCGGCCAGGTTCTTCGGCGTGTGGTACTGCTGCCAGTTGCGGGCGGCCGCGAACTCGGCCAGCCTGCGCTGCAGCCCCGCCACATCAAGTTCTTTCACGGTCCAGGTCTACCACCGTCACGCCGTCCGCCTCAGCGGCCCATGACGCGTTCTGCACCGCCCCCACCAGCCGGATGTGCCCGCGCTCGCACGTCAGCACGGCCAGCCTCGCGAGCTCCCGCAACTGCCGTTCGTCCAGGCAGCGGTCGAACCCGTCGGCAAGCACGGTCAGGCACTGCAGCGCCTGCGGCACCTCGGCCACCGGATCGACCTCCAGGACGCCCGGTCCGGTGAGCAGCACGAGAGCCAGCGCCAGAAACCGCAGCTCACCGTCGCCTAGTCGCCCTGTGGGCGTGCGGACGCCATCGCCCCGGTCGAGCACCGCGCGTACCGTCCGGCTGTCCAGCTGCTCCGCCCGTACGTCCTCGACAGGGCCGATACAGCCCGCGCGTACCGCCGCGACCAGCTGCGCGTGCCGCTGGCCGCACTCCGACCGGGTGCGCCACAGGACCTCGGCGAGGTTGCCGCAGCCGCCGAGGAGCCGCCCCTCGTCGAGCGGCACCGCGCCGCGCATGCGCCGGGGCAGCGGGTCGCAGGCGAAGACCGACCGCAGCGCGACGATCACTTGTTCCGCCGCGGCGAGCACATGGCGCTGGCCGTCGGTCTTGCCCGCGACACGGAGCGGCAGCAGCGCGGTGCCGAGCCTGTCGTCGGGCAGCGGGGCGCGGGTCACCGGAGCGGTGCCCGCGGTGTACCAGGCCGCCTGGACGGCACGCCGCCCCGGGTCGCGCAGTGCCGTCTCGAGCAGCGTGAGCCCGCCGGCCGTCAACCGCTCGCCGACGATGCGCAGTTCGGGCTCTGCCTGTACGGCGACATCGAGCCGTACAGCACCGACCGGGCCGTCGACCGTACAGCCGAGACGGAATCCGCGCCGCTGCTGCGCGTCGGGCCTGGCGCGCTCGGGCACGCAGGCGGCCGGGTCCGGGAAGACCTCGCCGAGCTCCGCCCCGCCGGCGAGCCGCGCCAGTGCCTCGTACGCCCGCAGGGCACTGGACTTGCCGGTGCCGCTGGGACCCGCGAAGAAGGTGAGCGGGCCGAGCGGGAAGACGGCGCGGCGGTGCGACGCGAAGGCGGAGAGCCTGAGTTCGGTGATGCTCGGCCGGTCCGGACGCGTCGCGGGCGCCGCCGGGGTCGCGCCCCGGGAGAGCACGGTCATGTCCGGGACCGTAAGCGGCCGGGGATCAGGCGAATCGTTCCGCTGGAGCGACTTTCCTACGATCGGGGGACGGAGTCCGCAGCGCCGTCGACGTCCGAGGCGGTCCTGGGCGGCTGGGCGGCCTGGGCCGTCCTGGGCAGCCTGGGCCGTCCTGGGCAGCCTGGGCGGTACGCCGTTCGACTGCCGGGCTTCCCGCCATCGGGCCCGGCCTCGTCCACCAGGCCCGGACCTCGTAGCCGGTCGGATGCCCTCACACCCCGTGCTTCCCGGCCCCGGCGACGAGCCCCTGGACCTCGGTCCCGGGAGGTGCCAGCAGGAAGACGTTGCGGTCGACACGGTGCATACCGCTGCCGAGGCCGAAGACCACGCCGCTGGAGAAGTCCAGGACGCGCTTGGCGACTTCGGTCTCCGCGCCGGTCAGGTCCAGCAGGACCGGTACCTGCGCCATCAGGGTCTCCGCGACCTTGCGGGCGTCGGCGAAGACGTTGACGCGCAGCACCACGAAGCGCCGGTTCGTCTCGGTCTCCGCGTCCGGCAGCGCCCGGTGGCCCGGCCAGGACGGCCATTCGTCGCGGCTTCGCAACGGTACGACCTGGGCGAGCCCCTCCCACTGTTCGTCGGTGACGTCGTGGCTGTTCATGCCCCCACCCCGTCCGGGCTCGTCCTCATTGTCTGCACCAGCCAATTCTTACAAGCAGTCACCCGTTCGGCCCAACTGCGACACGGAGTGAAACGAGAACAGTGGCCGAACTCCCGTGCAATGGTGCGAACACCCTTGAGAGGAGCGGCAGTAAGAGGTACGCGCTCGGGAGCGATACGGTGCGGGCCTCGGCACGGTGTGGGGCAGGCAGACGGCCCGTCCGCATGCTGCGCGATCCCGGATCCGCCGATGCGGCGGTCCGGTTGAGCGATGGAGATCTGATCAAGGTGACCAGGTCGCCCGGGCCGAGAGACCGGCACGGGCCGATGGGCGAGTCCTGAAGACGCCCACCCTGCAGGCGCGAGTCCTGAAAACACCCACCCTGCGGGCGCGCGTCCCGAAGACGCCGACCTCGCGGGCGCGAGTCCCAGAACACCGACCCTGAGCACGCTACCCCTGTGGACGCAAGCCCTGAGGGCGCAAACCCTGTGGACGCAAGCCCTGAGCCCGCGAGTCCTCAGCGAGCGAATCCCCGGACTGGCTGCCAGGATCGGCCCTCTCCCGGCTGACGATGACGGCGAGCTGGCCCGTCGCCTGTCGGAGCGCCAGTTCGAGCGCGGCCGGGGTATGAAGGTCGCCGCTGCCGTCGGGCGGGACGAGCCACTGCAGGGACCGTCCGGACCGGTAGGGGGGCGGCACCGCGATCCAGGAGCCCTTGCCCGCGTAGCGGATGCCGGAGCCGATCCAGCGGCAGGCCGGATCCGGCGGCAGGAAGAAGCCGACTCTGTGGGCTGCGAAATCCACGAGTGTGGGGCCGGGCTCGTACTGCGGTGTGCGCAGCAGGGTGTCCAGCGTGAGCAGGCCGAGTTCCTCGGGGACGCTGAGCACGTCCCAGAACCGCCCCGAAGCCAGCACCACCGTCCCGTGTTCGCCGTACTCCCACTCCCGTTTGCATGCCCGGGGATCCTTCGCGGCCGCGGCGAGCCACTCCATGGCTTGCCTCGAGGCCGAATTCCTCATGACCCTCCTCCATGAAATATCTGCTTCGCACGATCGGACGGGGCACTCAACTCCCGCCGGGCACAAACCTGTTCGGATTCGTGGACCCGGTCCCGACGCGCTCATGCTTGTAGATATTTCTACGGTGCGGAAGGGGTGGCGAAGCCTGGCGTTTCTTGTAAATGCGTTCGGATGTGGTGACCCGCTCACAATTCACCCACACTTCCGGCGTTTTGGCTTCACCCATGCGACGGCTGTCCGATTCACCAGTGGGTTCAAACGGCGGGGGCGGGTGAGGTCGAGCGGGCGGCGGAGGCGGGGCGCGGAAGCGGCTCGCGCGGCCCCGGCCCGACCCCGTCCAGGCCCCGGTTCCGGCGAATCCGGCAACTTCCGCGCCCTCAAGGTACGTTGAGAGGCGTATACGGTTGCGGCCGACCTGTCGTAGCAGGTCAGATGCTGTATGCCACAACGGCCTCGACGAACCGGCCCACCTCCTTCTCCGGCAGGTTGCGCGCCAGGTCGGCCTCGCTGATCATGCCGACCAGCCGCTTGTTCTCGTCGATGATCGGCAAGCGGCGGATCCGGTTCTCCTCCATCGTTTCGAGCACCTGCTTGATGTCCGCATCCGCCTTCACCGTGACGGGCTTGCCCTGCGCCAGTTCACCGGCGGTCATCGTCGTCGGGTCACCCCCGGCGGCCAGGCACTTCACCACGATGTCGCGGTCGGTGATGATGCCGCGCAGCTTGTCGTCGTCACCGCAGATCGGCAGCGCGCCCACATCGAGGTCCCGCATGCGCCGTGCCGCGGAGTCCAGCGTCTCGTGCTCGCCGACGCACTCCGCACCGGGGTGCATGACGTCTCGCGCATTGGTCATGACAGCCTCCTTGCCAGCGGATCGGCCCCGGAGGCGGGGACGCCACGGCACCCGATCGGTCTGCCACGACCCCCCGGTCGCCTCCTGATGCCTTGGTCAGGTCCATTCTCACTCCGGCGGATCCGCGATGCACCCGAGGCAGCAGTCGGGACATCGGCCTCAGCCGTCCGCGCCCGCACCGGCCACGGCCGGCGAGAGCGTCGCCGGCGCTGTTCCGTCACCGCCGCCACTCCTCCGCACCGGGCCCGGCGTCTCCTCCGGGGGCACATGGATCGCGACCACTGACGTAACGTCAGTTTCAAGGCGTCGGGCTGCCCTGCCGCGGCACCGCCCCGCGGCTCACGACACCCAGGTCGTGGCGGTGTCGGAGTAGCGCAGCAGCACCCCGACCCCGTCGGCCAGCCGTGGTTCCTCCTGTGGCGGTACGACGACGAGCTCGGCGCCCGTACCGACGGCCGCCCGGATCAGGGCGGCGTCAGCCGGTTGCCGCTCGACGGCGGTCACGCCGAAGGACCGCAGGTCACCAGGGGAGAGGGCGATGTGCGTCGGCTCAGGTCCGGTCCACATCCGCGCGGGGGACTCGGTGCGCTCGCCAATGGTGCGCTCGTTGATCAGGAGGGATCTCGCCTGGCCCCGCTGCAGCGCGGCGACGGTGGCCGCCATGCCCTCCGCCGCACTGCTGTACCGGGCGCGGTGCGCCATGAACGTCTCCGCCTGAGCCCTGTCGCGCACCGCCATGCGTCCACGGAACAGCTCCACCAGTTCCTCCTCCAGCAGCGCCCGGCCCTCGCCGCCCTCCCCCGCACCGCCCTCGGCGACGACCACTCGCTCGCTCAAGCGCCGGGGCAGCCGGTGGAGCAGGACGGCGCGCGCCCACACCTCCCCGCACACCACGATCACCTCCGCACCGCCCCGGTCGGCCAGTTCCCCCAGCTCGCCGGCGACCTGTGCGACGCCCCTCTGCCAGTCCACGACGGGGAACCGCCGACGCGAGTGCGTCCCGGGAGTGACCCTGCTGATGGGCCACCTGCCCGTCTCCAGATCGACCTGCAGTTCCTCCTGAAGGCCGCTCTCGCCTCTGTGGTCGACACGGTGCACGACGACAGCCGTGTACGGGATGTCCGGTGCATGCTGAACCGCCAGCGGCATGGCATCGGGCAGTGAGGTGAACTCGGTCAGGTCGCGCACGGGCGGATCGGGCAGCTCCGCCACCAGGGCGAGCCGCCCGTGCGCCGCGAAGACGGCCTGGCCGTGCCGGCCCGGCACGGCCCTGTCGGCCCCGATCACGGCGGCCACGGCAGCGACGGTGGCGGTGTCGGCGCCCTGCGCGGCCAGGTCGTCCCGCACATGGCGTCGCCGCACGTCGTTGGCGGTCTCCGGGTCCTCGACGTCCCGGGACGTGTCCACGTAGGCGCATGCATAGGGACCCGGCCGTGCGTACAGCGGTTCAAGGAAGGACAGCTTCACGGTTGTCTCCTGGCCTCACCTGGCCTCACCCTCTGGCCTGGGGCCGACCGTCCCTGGCCTGGGGTCGACCGCCCCTGTCCTCAGGCCGACCGCGCGAACGCGCGTGGCTTGGCATGACCATGTGGCGACGCCCATTCACGCCTTTGGTCAGCCTGGTCGGCCCGGTCCGGCGGTCTGGCTCTCGGCGGCGCGCCGGCGGGACGCCTCGATCTCGGCGTAGGCCTGGTCGCGGCCTTCCCAGTGGGAACCCTCGACGGACTTGCCGGGTTCCAGGTCCTTGTACACCTCGAAGAAGTGGGTGATCTCCAGCCGGTCGAACTCCGGGACGTCCCCGATGTCCTGGACGGCGGCGTAGCGCGGGTCATGGGCGGGCACGCACAGCACCTTCTGGTCCATGCCCTTGTCGTCGCGCATGACGAACATCGCGATCGCCCTGCACTCGATGGCACAGCCCGGGAACGTCGGGTCCCCGGTGACGACCGGAGCGTCCAAGGGGTCGCCGTCGCTGCCGAGCGTGCCGTCTATGTATCCGTAGTCGGCCGGATATTGCGTGGAGGTGAACAGCATGCGGTCCAGTCGGATCCGCCCGATCGAGTGATCCATCTCGTACTTGTTACGGGACCCCTGCGGGATCTCCACAATCACGTCGAATTCCACGGTGGCCCTCCTTGTCCGCGTCCTCGGCCCGTCCACCGGACCCGGCCGCTCAGGGCACGGGTCCGGGTGGCGGGCCGGGCGTGGTCGCATCACAGGTCGGCCGTTTCCTGCCGTTCGGCTACCCCCTCGGATCGGCCATGAACGGGTTCGGTCCGCGCGTTTTCGCCTGGATTTCTCTGCGCGCGGCCGACGGCCCGTGCGGAATCAATCCGCGATCTTCCGATGGAAACAGGTACGTCGAGCGGAAAGCAGGTACGTCAGTAGGCACCGTTGACGTTGTCCATCGACCCATACCTGGCGGCCGCGTAGTTGCACGCAGCAGTGATGTTGGCGACCGGGTCGAAAATGTCCCACGACGTACCGGAGACGTGATAGGCGCGGAAGGTGGGGTCGATGACCTGGAGGAGGCCCTTGGAGGGGGTTCCCTTTGCGGCGTTGGAGTCCCAGTTGTTGACGGCCTTCGGATTGCCCGAGGACTCGCGCATGATGTTGCGGTGGATTCCGTCGTAGCTGCCGGGAATGCCATGCGCGGCCATGACGTCGAGCGACTGCCTGATCCAGCCGTCCAGGTTGTTGGCGTACGTCTTCCCCGACCCCTGCTTGGGTGTGGCTGACGCGACCGGCGTCCCCGGCTGGGCCTCGACCATCAGCTTGAGGCCGGGACGGATCTTCGTCGGATCGGCGCCGATGACCGCCCGGTTGTCCTCGTACAGCTTCTTCCAGCCGCCCACCACGTGGTGCGAGGCTGCGATCTTGGCAAGCGTGTCACCCGCGACCACGGTGTAGGGGGTCATCTTGCCCGTCGGGGCGGCGACGACGGGCGAGAGCCCCGGTGCGGCGGCGGTCTGCACCGCCGGTGCCGCCTCGGCACTGGTAGCGGCCATCAACGGTGCGGCGAACACGGCACCACCGGCACCCAGGGCGACGAGGCCCCGAGCCAGCGGATTGGTCTTGGGACGACGGTGCATTCCCTTTGCAGGCATGACGAATTCCTCTCCGCCGCCTGCGAGGTGAGCTGTCGGGTTCGGGCTGGAGATGCCCGGCCGCAGTGTGAATGCGACTTCACCCCGAGCCGGTCCGGTTTCCGGATCGGTTCCGGTTTCCGGATCGGCGACTTACCTGGGTTCCCCGCTCCTGCCATACGTGAGTGATCGCGGTTTCCCGGGCGGCGGCAGGATTCGGCGTGACCGACCGGAGTGGCGCGAACGTAAGCGAGAACGCCCGGCCGGAACAAGGGCGGAATTCACAGCGATATCCGTATTTGCGAGTCGAGCCGGTGCCGGACCGGGCTGTCCGTCGGCCCAACTCCCTTTCTCCGCGAGCCGGATGAAGCAAGGAGCCAGACATGCAGAAAACGGGCAGATCATCCCGACGTGAGGCATATCACTGGTGAGGTGGCATTTCTCGCGCCGCAACACGACTCAAAGTACAGAAAGTTGAATGAATAGGACGTGAGTGAACTTTGATGAGGAATAGTGCAAATCGCCCATAACGTCAGCTCCAGCGACTCTCGGCGCGCCGGTCGGGTTCTTTCCCGGACCGATCAGCTGACGCAACCTCAACCTCCTCTACAGAGGCTGGAGGTGGAGGTCCGCAGTACGAGTCGCAGCACGAGTCGCGTGGCTGATGCGATTACGGGGGGCGCCAGCGGCGATCGCGAGGGCAGCCGCCACCGGCGAGCCGCGCAGGCGACCACCGGCATCCTCGCCACGAGTACCTACGCCACCAGGAAGGCGGAAGCGCCGCGCCCCCTGCGCCACCGCCCGCGCCCCGCCTTCGTCGAGGGCAGAGCCATGTACGGCATGACACTGCGTGTTCGACCATGACCCGCGGGAGCGCCCGGCCGCACACTCTCGCACGGCCCGGATCGCGCCGCCTCGTCCCGGTACGTCCGCATGCCGACGAGCCGCGGGCACCGACCGCCCGGTCTTAACGCAAGCTTGACGCGCTCGACCCCCTGCATCCGTGGGCCCGTGCATCACTCTCCGCTTACGCTGATCCCGCCGTCCGAGTGATGGCCGGAATCCCATGCTGAGCCGCACATCAGGAGAGCACTCGAATGGCCACCACCGAACGCCCGCCTGCGAGCCGATTGCGCACGTGGATGCTGGAAGGCCTCTCCGACATGGCCGGACACCAGCAGGGCCCGGACGCCGCCGCGCCGGAGCCCGCCCACAAGGGGCAGCCCTGGTGGCGGGTGATGTGCCTGACCGGCGTGGACTACTTCTCCACCCTCGGCTACCAGCCGGGCATCGCCGCCCTCGCGGCGGGCCTGCTGTCCCCCATCGCGACCATCGTGCTGGTGATCGTCACTCTGGCGGGCGCCCTGCCGGTGTACCGGCGCGTGGCCGACGAGAGCCCGCACGGACAGGGCTCGATCGCGATGCTGGAGCGGCTGCTGACGTTCTGGAAGGGCAAGCTCTTCGTCCTCACCCTGCTCGGGTTCGCCGCGACCGACTTCCTGATCACCATCACCCTGTCGGCGGCCGACGCCTCCACGCACCTGGTGGAGAACCCCCATCTGACCGGCGTACTGCACGACAAGCAGATGCTGATCACCCTGATCCTGATCGCGCTCCTCGGCGCGGTGTTCCTCAAGGGCTTCCTGGAGGCCATCGGCGTCGCCGTCGCGCTGGTGGGGGTCTATCTCGTGCTCAACGCCGTCGTCGTGGTGGTCGGCCTGTGGCACGTGGTCACCGCGGGGCATGTCGTGACCGACTGGTCCTCCGCGCTGACCGCCCAGCACGGAAACGTTTTTGTCATGATCGGCGTAGCCCTGCTGGTCTTCCCGAAGCTGGCGCTCGGTCTGTCCGGCTTCGAGACCGGCGTGGCGGTCATGCCGCATGTCCAGGGCGACCCCGACGACACCGAGGAGAAGCCCTCGGGCCGGATACGCGGCACGAAGAAGCTGCTGACCTGGGCCGCGTTGATCATGAGCGTGTTCCTGATCGCCACGAGCTTCATCACCACGCTGCTCATTCCGGCGAAGGAGTTCGAGTCCGGCGGCCAGGCCAACGGCCGTGCGCTCGCGTATCTCTCACACGAGTACCTGGGCAACATCTTCGGCACCGTCTACGACGTCTCGACGATCGCCATCCTGTGGTTCGCCGGCGCCTCCGCCATGGCCGGGCTGCTCAACCTGATGCCCCGCTACCTGCCCCGCTACGGCATGGCCCCGCACTGGGCCCGCGCCGTCCGCCCCATGGTGATCGTCTTCACCCTGATCGGCTTCGTCGTCACCTGGATCTTCGACGCGGATGTGGACGCGCAGGGCGGCGCCTACGCCACCGGTGTGCTGGTCCTGATCAGCTCGGCGGCCATCGCGGTCACCATCGCCGCGCGCAAGGCCGGTCAGAGGGGCTGGACCATCGGCTTCGCCGTCATCTCCGCGGTATTCCTCTACACGACGGTCCTGAACGTCATCGAGCGCCCCGACGGTGTGAAGATCGGCGCCTGCTTCATCGCCGGCATCATCCTCGTCTCCCTGCTCTCCCGTCTCGCCCGCGCCTTCGAACTGCGCGTCACCCACGTCACGCTCGACGACATGGCAGGGCGGTTCGTCCGCGACATGGCCCACCGCAAGATCCGGTTCATCGCCAACGAGCCGGGCAGCCGGGACAAGGCCGAGTACCGCGACAAGATCGAGCAGATCCGCCACGACAACGACATCCCGTCCCAGGAGGACTTCGTCTTCGTCGAGGTGACGGTCACCGACCCCTCCGAGTTCGAGGCGGGCCTCACGGTGCGCGGCGAAGTCCTCCACGACCGCTACCGCGTCCTGACCCTGGAGAGCTCCTCCATCCCCAACGCCCTGGCCGCGCTGGTCCTGCACGTCCGCGACTCCACGGGCTGCACCCCGCACATCTACTTCGAGTGGACCGAGGGCAACCCCTTCGCCAACTTCCTGCGCTTCTTCCTGTTCGGCCAGGGCGAGGTCGCCCCCGTCACCCGTGAGGTCCTCCGCGAGGCGGAACCCGACCGCTCCCGCCGGCCGCGCGTCCACGTCGGCTGACCCGGGCGCCGGCGCCGAGTCCCCGGGAAGGCGCCCTATTTCTTTCCACGCCTTTTATCGATTGACGCATTCGGCCTACATTTCGGCGCATTCGGCTTACCGCTGGGTGCATTCGGCCGAATAGGCAGGACCTATTCGGTGGCGATTTTCCCGGAGCCGGTACGGGATTCGGCATCAGATCCGGTGGACCGGGCGGCGGACGCGGGGGCCAGTGTTCCTCCTCTGCGCAGGACGGCGTACCCGACGCCGATGCCGGCCGCCACGGGCCACTCCAGTACGCCGACCACACCGAGGGTTCCGAGGCCGAGGTAGAGGGGGAGCCCTCCCATCGCCGGCAGCACGCGCTGAGCTGTTCTGACGGGCATCGTGGCGGTCTTCACGACGGCGGAGGCGGCCTGGCCGACGGGAAGAGTGATGGAGAAGTCCCGCCAGGAGTGCCCGTTCGGGGGATGCTGCGTCTCCTCGCTCGCGACGGCTCGGCGCCTGGTGGTCTCGGCGGTTCTGGCGCGGGTTTGCGGGCCGGTGGCGTTCACGATTCATCCTCCTAATGCCGCATTCCTTCTGAATGTGTGACTTATTTGGCAATTATGGTTCTCTGAGACTTACGTCGCCTTCTGAAGTCCACGGAATCCTCTGAATGGCGTCTGCGCGCCCGGATTCCGCCGTCCTCAGCCCAGGTCCGTGGCCACCGGAGCGTGGCCCGTCAGAGAGCCGGAGGTGCCCGGTGCTGCCGTGGAGCAACGGGGTTCTGCCATCCATGTCCAGCCTGGTGTCCGTACCGGAGCCACGGAACGTCGTGACCGAGGCCGTGCAGTGCGTCCTCGGCGCGGCCCGTCGGAGCCGGCAGGTGGTGGGTGACGCTCTGAGCGGTCTGCCGGGCGGCCTTGCCGAGGTGGCCGCCGTACTGGCTGATGCCGGCCAGGACCGAGCGCGGCGGCGGGTCTGGTCCCGCGAGGGCAGGGCGCACATCGAGGTGCGCGGTCTGAGCGGGCGGGGGGAGCGGCATGACCGGCTGGTGTGCGCGCTGGGCACGGCGCTGCGCGCCGTGGAGGGGGTGCGCTGGGCGGAGGTGAACGCGGTTCTCGGGCAGGTGGTGGTCGACACCGACGCGGGCGGCGTCGACCTGGACGGCCTGGTGGACCTGGTGGAGCAGGTGGAGCAGGCGCACGGCAGCGATGCGGAGCCGTTCGCCGGCCATCGTCCTCATCCGCCGTTCGACACGGCGCCCGCGGTGCTGGCCGGGGCGTCGCTGGCCGCGGACTGCCTCGGCCTGGTGACGGCCGCGGTCGGCCGTGCGGCGCCGTGGTCCGCGCCGGCCCTGCTGCGGGTGCCGGTGGTGCTGGCGGAGACACAGCCGCGGCTGCGTCGTCTGCTGGAGGAGCGGCTCGGCCGGGCCCATGCGGAGATGGTGCTGGGGATGTCCAACGCGGCAGTGCACTCCCTGACCCGGGGGATGGCACCGCTTGCCGTGGATGCGCTGCAGCGGCTGTGGCAGCTCGCCGAGATCAGCGCCCGGCAAGCCGTGTGGACCGAGCGGGAGACCGAGCTCGTGGGAAGCGGCGATGGACTGCCTGGTCAGGCGCCCGAGCGAGCGCCCCGGCCGGCGCCGCTGCCCGCAGGGCCGGTGGAGGCATGCGGCGAGAAGACCTCGCTGGCGGCGCTGCTGGGAGCCGGAGGAGTGCTCGCGTGGACCCGCGACCCCGAGCAGGCCGCACAGGCCATCCTGGCGACCGTGCCGAAGGCCGCCGGGATGGGCCGGGAGGCCTTCAGCGCATGGCTGGGCAGGGACCTGGCCCGCGACGGTGTGGTCCCGATGGACGGGGCGGCCCTGCGGGTGCTGGACCGGGTCTCGACCGTGCTGATCGACTCGGCCGTCCTGTGCGGCCCCCGCCCCCGGCTCCTGTCGGCCGTGGCCACCGGCCGGCTGGACGAGGCCGGCGTGTGGCGTGCGGGGCAGTCGGCTCTGGCGGGCCGCTCGCTGCACGCTCTGTGCGGTCCGGGGCCGTGGGTCTGCGAGGGGTGGCGGCTGGAGCGTCCCGCTGACGCCCCCCAGGGGCGGCCGGACGCCCCTTCGGGGCTGGCCCTGGACCTGCTCGGCCCGGACGGGCGGCGCCAGGGACGCATTCTGGTCGGCTGTGAACTCGACCCGCTGGCCGACGCCCTGCTCGCGACGGCCCGCTCCGGTCCCCGCCGCCTGCTGCTCACCGAGCACGCGAGCGCCGGTGAACTGCTCGCCTGGGCCGACGAGGCCGTGCCGATGTCCGCCTCGCTGCACGAGGAGGTACGGCGCCTGCAGGCCGAGGATCAGGTCGTCCTCCTGCTCACGTCAGGCCAGGATCAGGCGCTGGCCGCCGCGGACATCGGCGTCGCCGTTCTGCGCCACCCCGGCGCTGACGGCGGGGTGTGCTGCTGGTCCGGGCACCTGATCTGCGGCCCCGGCCTGGCACAGGCCTGGCGAGTCCTGGCCGCCGTGGACGTGGCCCGCAAGGTCAGCAGCAGGTCGGCCCGCCTGTGCCTGGGCGGTTCGGCTCTCGGGGCGCTGCTCGCCGCCTCCGGTACGCGCCGCACGGTGGCCGGCCTGACCACCTCACCGATCTACGGTGCCGCCTTCCTCGCCCAGGTCGGCGGTGTCCGGGCGGCCCGCAGCCTCGCCTGCCGGCCCCTGCCACCGGCCCGCATCCGCACTGCCTGGCACGCCCTGGGGGCCCGCGAGGCCTTCGACGTCCTGGGCGCCCTCGGGGGAGACCCGGCCGACCGGTCGGTGAATGAGCCGTCGGCCGAACCGGTCCGTCCCTCGCGGCGCGGCCTCTCCGAAGCCGTACACACCGCCGCCGACGCCGTCGGCCTGGCCGCGGTGACCCGGGAGGCCGCACGGCTGCTGACCGCCGTACGCGAGGAACTGAGCGACCCTCTCACTCCCGTGCTGGCTCTGGGGGCTGCGGCCTCCGCCGCCCTGGGGTCCAGTGTCGACTGCGCCCTGGTGGGCGGCGTGATGGCCGGCAACGCCATGATCAGCGGTGTGCAGCGGCTGCGCGCCGAACGCGCCCTCGACGGTCTGCTCCTCGCCGAGCAGCAGACCGCCCGCCGGGTCCACTGGACACCCTCGGCCGCCACTGCCGCCACGGACCGGTCCCGGTTCTTCACCGGTCCGGAGCCGGACGAATCCCGGTTCTTCACCGGTCTGGAGAGCGCCCCCGAGCACACCGTCGCCGCAGAGCACCTGCGGGTCGGCGACGTCATCGCACTGGGGCCTTCCGACGTCGTCCCGGCGGACGCCCGGCTGCTGGCCGGCGACCGCCTGGAGATCGACGAAGCGACCCTGACCGGGGAGTCCGCCCCGGTCGCCAAGGATCCGGCGGCCACCCCAGGCGCCGACCTCGCCGAGCGGTCCTGCATGGTCTACCAGGGATGCACCGTGCTGGCCGGAACCGGTTACGCCGTGGTCGTGGCCACCGGCCCGCAGACCGAGGCCGGCCGCGCCGCCGACCTGGCCGGCATGGCCACCGCCCCACCCGGTATCGAAAGCCACCTGGCGGCCCTGGCCAGGACCGCGCTGCCCGCGGTCGGCATCGGCGGCGCCGCGGTCACCGTCCTCGGTCTGCTGCGCGGGGTGCCCGTACGCGAAGCGCTCGCCTCCGGAGTGGCCATCGCGGTCGCCGCGGTTCCCGAGGGCCTTCCGCTGGTCGCCAACGTCGCCCAGTCCGCCGCCGCGCGCCGCCTGTCCCGGCACGGCGTCCTCACCCGCTCCGCCCGCGTCCTGGAGGCATTGGGCCGCGTAGACGTCGTCTGCTTCGACAAGACCGGCACCCTCACCCAGGGCCGGCTGACCGTGACCGAGCTGGCCACGCCCGAGCACGACCTGCGTATGGACAGCGCAGCCGGCCGCCGTCTGCTGCAGACCGCGGCCAGAGCCTGCCCCGCCCCCGAGGCCGGCCAGACGCTGCCCCACGCCACCGATCAAGCCGTCATCCACGCCGCGACCACCCACTGCGAACCGGACCGCACCTGGCAGTCCCTCACGGAACTGCCCTTCGAAGCCAGCCGCGGCTACTCCGCCTGCCTGGGCACCGAATCAGGACACCCCTTCCTCGCCGTCAAGGGAGCACCGGAAACAGTCCTGGCCCGGTGCGGCACCACCCTCTCGTCATCCCCGGAGCACGACCGCGACAGCATCGTCGTCCTGGCCCCGGACCGGCTTCGCGCCGCGCACCGTCTCGTGCAACGGCTGGCCTCGGGCGGCCTGCGAGTCCTCGCGGTCGCCCAGGCCACGCCCGCCGCACCCGGGAGCCCCGACGACGATCCGGCCGACCTGGCCCACGACCTGACCCTGCTCGGCTTCCTCGCCATCGCCGATCCCCCGCGGCCGGGAGCCGCGGAAGCCGTCAAACGCCTGGTGCAGGCCGGAGTACGCACCGCGATGATCACCGGCGACCACCCGGCCACCGCCGCAGCCATCGCCCGCGAACTCGGCATCCCCGACGCCGACACCGTCCTCACCGGCGCCGAACTGGACACCCTGCCCGAACCGGCCCGCATCCAGCGGATCGCCCGGACCGCCGTCTTCGCCCGTGTCTCCCCCGAGCACAAGGTCCGGATCGTCCACGCCCTGCAACGCGCCGGACACGTCGTGGCCATGACCGGCGACGGGGTCAACGACGCCGCGGCCATCCACCTCGCGGACGTCGGCATCGGCCTCGCGGCCCACGGCTCCACCTCCGCCCGTGCCGCCGCAGACCTCGTCTTCACCGACCCCGATCCCACCCGCATCCTCAACGCCCTCGCCGAGGGCCGCACGCTGTGGCACAGCGTGCGCGACGCGGTCGGCATCCTGGTCGGCGGCAACGCCGGCGAAGTCGCCTTCACCGTGCTCGGCACCGCCCTGTCCGGCCGCGCCCCCCTCGGCACTCGCCAGCTCCTGCTGGTGAACCTGCTCACCGACATGCTGCCCGCCCTTGCCGTCGCCCTCGCCCCGGCCCGCACCCCCGGACCCGACGAAGACCTGCTGGCCGGCGGACCCGCGGCCTCGCTTTTCGGACGCGATCTGGCCCGCATGCTGGTCGTACGCGGCACCGCCACCACCCTCGGTGCCGCCACCGCCTGGCAGATCGGCCGCTTCACCGGCCTGGAGCGGCGCGCGAGCACCATGGGCCTGGCCGCCCTGGTGGGCACCCAACTCGGCCAGACCCTCGTCATCGGCCGGCACAGCCCCCTGGTCGTGGCCACCGCCGGGCTCTCCAGCGCAGCGCTCATCGCCGTCGTCCAGACACCCGGCCTCAGCCACTTCTTCGGCTGCACCCCCCTGGACCCGTTCGCCTGGGCGGCCGTCACCGCGTGCTCGGCCACCACCACCCTCGCGGCCGCCCTGGCTCCCCGCCTCTTGTTCCCCCAGCCCGCCGCCACACCCGCGTGACACTAGAGCGAAGCCGAGAGCCTGGGGGAGGGTGGGCACAGCCCACGCCGCGCTGGGCGTCCCGCCGGACGACGCCCGCGAGGACGGGTCGGCCATACGCGCTGAGGGTCACTCCCGTTCCACGGGGAGCCCGGCGAGCAGCGCCGCCTCCGCCGTGGCCACGGTGCTCTGGTCCCAGCGCCCCAGTGGCACGGACCCCAGCCGTCGTCCCGAGGGGTCGAGCACATGCCCGGCCAGTTTCACCGGCCACAGGGTCACCGCCCGATCGGCGACCGTGAGGTCGGGAAAGGGCGCGACCAGCCGGGACTCGAAGGCGTGGATGTCGTCGATCGAGCGCAGCCAGGCGGCGAACAGCAGGTTGTGCGGCCCCGAGAGCGAGGCGCACAGCCGGATCTCCCGCATCGCCGACACATGCGCTGCGATCCGCGCCGTCTCCCCCGGCGGCGCCGCGCACCACAGGCTCACGCTGACCGGCCACCCCGACAGGCTCCGCGCCACCTCGCACCGGAACACCAGAGCCCTGGACTCCTCCAGGCGGCGCAGCCGTCGGCGGACCGTGGTCGCGCTGAGCCCCGTACGCCGGGACAGCTCGGCCACGCTCTGCCGCGCGTCACCGGCCAGGGCCTGGACGAGCGCCTGGTCCTCACGGCGCACCGCCGACCGGCCGGGCTCGGCGCCGGTCGCCACCCGCACGGTGCCCCGCCGGCTGTCCCCGGCCAACTTGTCGGCCGACTTGTCCAGCCGCCACCGGCTGCCCTCGGTGTGCAGGGCGGTGGCGATCTGCGTACGGCTGGCCGCGACGCCCGGCAATGCGCCGATACGCATCCCGGTGTACCGGGCGACCTCGGCCAGGCTGCCGAAGACACACGTCAGCACCAGGTCACGGCCGCCGGTCACATGCTCGACGGTGAAGACGTGCGGGTCCCCGGCGAGTTCCGCCGCCACCTCGTACAACCGCCCGGGCACGCAGTCCACCTCGACGAACGCGACGATCAAGGGCATGCCCTCGATGCTGACCGCATAGCAGCTGAACCACGCGTGCCCCGCCTCCGACAACCTGGCCCACCGGCGCGCCGCCGTCGAGGGATCGACTCCCAAAGCCGCGCCGACCTCCTGCCAGTCGGCTCGGGGACTGCCCTGGAGCACCGTCACGAGACGCAGGTCAAGCTCGTCCAGGGTGGCGCTTTCCGGCAAATGATCGGTGAACATCGGCGGATCCAGGCGTAGCGGCGGAAGATGTGCATCCCGGCCGCAGGATACCGGCCATGTTCACGCTCGGCGACGCCACCGCCCTCACCGACGACCTGCGGCATCTGCGCCGCAGCCTGCACCGCGACCCCGAAATCGGGCTGCACCTGCCGCAGACGCAGCAGACCGTTCTCGCGGCGCTCGACGGGCTTCCCCTGGAGATCACCACCGGCACGGCCCTCAGCTCCATCACCGCCGTCCTGCGCGGCGGCCGGCCGGGTCCCGCCGTCCTGCTGCGCGGCGACATGGACGCGCTTCCGGTGCAGGAGACCACAGGACTGCCCTACACCTCCCGCCGCGCCGGCGTCATGCACGCCTGCGGACACGACCTGCACACCAGCGCCCTCGTCGGCGCCGCCCGGCTGCTCGCGGCACGGCGCGAGGAACTCGCCGGTGACGTGGTCTTCATGTTCCAGCCCGGAGAGGAGGGCTACGACGGTGCCCGCCTGATGGTCGACGAGGGCGTTCTCGACGCCGCCGGCGAACGCGTCGTCGCCGCCTACGCCCTGCACGTCGCCGCCAACACCCTTCCCGCCGGTGTCGTCGCCACCCGGCCCGGCACCGTGCTCGCCGCGTACGACGGCTTCGACGTGACCGTGACCGGCCGCGGCGGCCACGGGTCCGCCCCGCATACCGCCCAGGACCCGATCCCCGTCGTCTGCGAGATGGTCACCGCGCTGCAGACCATGGTGACCCGCACCGTCGACGTCTTCGACCCCGCCGTCCTCACCGTCGGGTCCCTGCACGCCGGCGAGGCACCCAACGTCATCCCCGAGACCGCGACGTTCAAGGGGACCGTCCGCACCTTCTCCGAACCCGTGCGGGCCCTGATGCGCGCGGCCGTGGTCCGTACGGTCCAGGGCATCGCCGACGCGCACGGCGTCAAGGCCGAGATCGACTACCGGGATGGTCACCCGGTCACGGTCAACGACGCCGCGGAGACCTCCTTCGCCACCGGCGTGGCCGAGGAACTCCTCGGCGCGGACCGGACGTTCGTCGCGCCGAACCCGATCGCCGGCTCGGAGGACTTCTCCCTCGTCCTCCAGCAGGTGCCCGGCGCGTTCCTGTTCATCGGCGCCTCCCCCGCCGACGGCGACCCCGCCACCGCGCCGATGAACCACTCCCCCAACGCCGCGTACGACGACGGCGTACTGCCGGCCGCCTCGGCCCTGCTCGCCGACCTCGCCGCCCGGCGCCTGGAGCGCGCGGCGGCCGACGGCGACCCGCGGGCAGCGGCCGGGGCGGTGACGCCATGACCGGCAGCACCACGTCCAGCAGCGCCGCCGCGCCGGCGCGCGACGCGTCCGGCACCGCGGTGGTGGGGCTGCTCGTCCTGTTCGAGGTGATGAGCGGCTTCACGCAGCTGGGCATCACACCCCTGCTGCCCGACCTCGCCGACGCCTACGGTCTGAGCGACTCCGCGGCGAACTGGGTGGGGTCGGTGCAGCTGCTGGCCGCGACCGTGTGCGTACCGCTGTTCGGCAGGCTCGGCGACCTGTACGGCCACCGCCGCATGCTGCGCATCGCGCTGGTGTGCGTGGCGGCCGGATCGCTCCGGTGCGCAGCCGCCTGTCGGTGGCCGACGCCCGCCGTGCCATCGCCCGCCTGGTCGGAGCCCTCACCGTGGGCGGGCTGCTCGGCGCCGCCTCGATGGGCGCGGCGGTCGGTGCCCTGGGCGGAGTCCGGGCCGCGCTGCTGGTACCCGCGGTGCTCGCGGCGGTGTGCGTGCCGCTGTCCTTCGTGGCGGTGCCCGAATCGGACGCACGGCGGCGGGGGCATGGACTGGCCCGGGTTCACGCTGCTCACCCTCGGCGCCACGGCGCTGCTCCTGGGCGTCTCCGCGCTCGAACACGACGAGGGCGTCGGCCCGCGGGTGCTGATCGGCGCGGCCCTGGGCGTGCTGCTGCTCGCCTGGTGGGTGCGGACGGAACTGCGCAGCCGCGAACCCCTGGTCGACGTACCGGCGCTGACCGGTCGTCAGGCCGGTCCGTTCTACGCGGCGGCCTGCTGCTTCGGCGTGGTGTACTTCGCCTCACAAGCCCCGGACGGCCCATGCCGGAGCCGGCGCCGGTGACGAGGGCGACCTGGCCGGTGAAGTCGTAGGTGGGATTCACGTGTTTTCCTCCCGTGGAGAGTGGGTCTGGTCAGGAGGCGGTCTCGATGGTGACCTTGGTCGCGGTGGCGAGGCGTTCAGTGTCGCCGTGCACGCTGCCGAGGATGATCAGGCCGGCGTCGCTGGAGCCGCTGCCTCGGTAGAAGAGGGCCAGGTTGCCCCAGGGGGCGTAGTACGCCAGGTCACCGGGCTTGGCTTCGGCAGCGTCCGGGGCGCCGGAGGTGGACAGCCGACGCGGTAGGTCAGCGATCTTCTCCGTCTCGTGGAAGTCGCTCAGGTTCAGCGTGAGCGGGAGCAGGGCGGCGAAGTCGCGGGCCGTGGCGCTGTCGTTCAGGGTGGCGTCGACCCGGTGGCCGTCGATGGTGAGGCGGACGTTCATGGCGGTGTCCTTGTCATGGGACGGTGAGGCTGGTGCCGTGGCCGCCTGCGTTCGCTGTGACGCGGAGGCGGAGGACGGGGCGGACGGGGGCGGGGCCGCCTCCTCGGTACAGGCGGTGACGGCAAGCAGCAAGGCGGTCGGGACGGCGCGGGCAAGGCTGGAACGGGTGGTCGGGCTCACGGCATCCTCCGGAGGCGTCAGTCGGGCAGGGGCTCGGCGTAGTGGCGGAAGCCGTCGCGCTTGAGGTGGATGTCGTACAGGCGGTGGGCCAGCACCTCAGGGCTGCTGTGCTCAGCGTCGGGGCGGATGGCTCCCGGGATGATCAACTGGGCGGTGTGGATGTTCTCCGGGGCGAGGGTGTCGTGCAGCATACGGGCATAGGCGCTCTCCGCGGCGAAGGCGATCGAGGTGCCGGCCCGGTCCGGGTGGGGGCGTACGGCGCTGCCGCCGTTGACGAACAGAAGGGTGCCGCGGCCGAGTTCGCGCATGCCGGGCAGGACGGCGTTCACCGCGGTGACGGGGCCCTTGACGGAGAAGGCGAGGGGCGCGTCGAGGTCGTCGGCAGTCGTGCCGAGGACCGGCTTCATGAAGTCGGCGCGGGGTACGGGGCTGTACTGCAGGATCTCGATGGGCCCCAGGCCGGCTGCCGCCGCGTACAGGGCCGCGTCCAGTGACGCGATGTCGAGGACGTCGGCGGTGAAGCCCCGCGCCCGGATGCCGTCGCGGACCAGCTCGGCGGTCAGCCCGTCCAGCTTCTCGGCGTTGCGGGAGATGAGGGCGACGGTGTGGCCGGCGGTTCCGAAGCGGCGGGCGGTGGCGAGCCCCAGGCCGGGGCCGGCGCCGACGAGGGCGAAGGTCGTCATGCTGTGGGTGGAGGGGCTTCGCTCGGGCTTGGGACGGACCTTGCCTGCATGGCGCTCGGATCGCCGCGCAGGCTGCTCCATGCCGAGCCTCACATGCCGAGGCAGGAGCGAGAAGCGGAGAAAGACATCCGGGGAGGGAGACATCCTGGGTGGAAACTCTCCCTCCTTCCTCTGATGCGTTCGGTGTCATGCTGAGCGGCATGACCGGCAATGTTCCCCTCAACGAGCTGGGAGAATTTCTCAAGAAGCGTCGCGCCGAGCTGAGCCCGAGCACTGTCGGCCTGCCCGACAACGGTGGCCCCCGCCGGGTCGCCGGGCTGCGCCGCGAAGAGGTCGCCCAGCTCGCTGGCATCAGCACCGACTACTACACGCGTCTCGAGCAGGGCCGTATGCAGGCGTCCGCGCCCGTGCTGGACACGCTCGCCCGGGTGCTCCGTCTCGACGACGACGAGCGCGGCTATCTCTTCCAGCTCGCCGGCAAGACCACCACCCGCACCCGCAGGCGGGGGCGGCAGAGGGTCCAGCCGCAGTTGCAGCGCGTACTGGACGATCTCACCGCCACTCCGGCCATCGTGCAGGGGCGGCGCGGGGACATCCTGGCCTGGAACGCGCTGGCGGCCGCGCTGGTCACCGACTTCTCCCGGATCCCGGAGAGGCACCGCAGCTACCCGCGGATCAGCTTCACGGATCCGGCCATGCGCACCCTGTACGCCGACTGGGAGACCTCGGCGCGGCTCGCCGTGGCGCAGCTGCGGATGGAAGCCGCGAGGTATCCCGAGGACCCCCGCCTCATGGAGCTGGTCGGTGAACTGTCCCTGCGCGACAAGCAGTTCGCCCAGTGGTGGGGCGACCACCGTGTCGCGGCCCGCACGGTGGGCACGAAGACCCTCAACCACCCGGTGGTCGGCGAACTCTTCCTGGACTGGGACACCCTGACCGCCAACACCGACCCCGACCAGCACCTCACCGTCTGGACGGCCGCACCCGGCTCCCCCACCCACGAACGGCTGCGCATCCTCGCCTCATGGGCCGCCGACCAGAACCTGACGGCCTCTCCTCCGCTCGCCTGAGAGCCCTATTCGCCGAACAGGCACTTCACCATGGACGACATACCCAACGGCCAACTGCCGCCGCCCCGGCGTGAGCTGTCCCGCCCCACCACGACCCGCCGGACCCTGCTGTTCGGTGCGGGCGCCGCGCTCGTCGTCGGCCTCGGCAATGCGGCGGCCGGCGTCGGCGACGACCTTCCGGGACAGCGTGGCGCGCTGCGGAACGGAACGGTCGACCAGTCCTCCGTCCAGTGGATCGCCGCGTCGGCCGCCAACTACCGCTACGCCGACCGACCCGACGACTACACCATCCACCGCATCGTCATCCACGTCACCCAGTCCCGCTTCACCTAGGCCGCCCGGGCCTTCCAGGACCCGGGGCACCGCGCCTCCGCCCACTACCTGGTCCGCGCCTCGGACGGACACGTCGCACAGCTGGTCCGGGAGGCGGACGTGGCCTACCACGCGGGCAACCGGAAGTGGAACGAGCGCAGCATCGGCATCGAGCACGAGGGCTTCGTCGACGCACCGGACCGCTGGTTCACCGATGCCGCCTACCAAGCCTCCGCCTAGTTGGCGGCAGCCATCAGCGCCCGCTACGACATCCCCGTCGACCGCGAGCACATCGTCGGCCACCACGAGGTCCGCGGTGCCACGCACACCGACCCCGGCCCGTACTGGGACTGGGAGCGCTACCTGCGTCTGGTACGTGCGACCAGGTAACGGGTGCCCGTTACACACGACTTGAACGATGAGTGCGGGTTGCCTGCCCGTAGCAGTCAGCCGGGCTCCGGTGGGCCTGGGCGGGTGCGCGTGTCACATACCTCGCCCGCCGATGCCGCCGTCGGGTGCGATCTCGTCGATGCGGGCGAGGTCGTCGGCGGTCAGCTTGAGGTCGGCGGCCGCGACGTTCTGCGCGACGCGCTCGGGGTTGCGCGAGCCGGGGATCGGGACGATGCAGTCCTTCTTCGCCAGCAGCCAAGCCAGGGCGAGCTGGGACAGGGTGACGCCCTTGCTCTCCGCGAGCCTGGTCAGCTCACTGACGATGGAGAGGTTCTGGTCGAAGTTCTCCGGAGCCCACCAGGGAATCATCTGACGGATGTCGCTCGCGTCGTAGTGCTCGCGGGACTGGACGGCGCCACTGAGGAAGCCGCGGGCGAGCGGGGAGTAGGCGACCAGGCCGATGCCGAGTTCCTCCAGGACGGGGAAGAACTGCTCGGAGTCGTGGGCGAAGATCGAGTACTCGTGCTGAAGGACCGAGATCGGGTGCACCGCGTGGGCGCGGCGGATGGTGTCGGAATCGGTGTTGGACAGGCCGAGGTACTTGACCTTGCCGGCGTCGACGAACTCCTTCATCACACCGACCACGTCCTCGATCGGGACGCTCGGGTCGGGGCCGTGCTGGTAGAGCACGTCGATCACGTCGGCGTTCAGGTTGCGGAGACTGTTGTCGACGACCTCCCGGATGTGCTCCGGCTTCGAGTTCGGAGCGAAGGACGGGGTGAGGCCGAACTTGGTCGCGATCGTCACCTCGTCACGGATCGGGGCCAGAGCGATGCCGAGCAGCTTCTCGCCCTCTCCCCAGCCGTACATCTCGGCGGTGTCGAAGTGGGTCACGCCGAGCTCGTGAGCGCGGCGGATCGCGGCGATCGACCCGGTGTCGTCCGAGGGGCCGTAGCCGAAGGCGGTGCCCATCGCGCCGTAGCCGATCTCGGAGACGGTCAGGCCCTGACGGCCCAGATTGCGCTGCTGCATGATCTACTCCTGCGAGTCAAACCAAACTGTTCGGTTTGAACATACAGCCATCAGCTGGCGTCGCCAAACCGAACGGTTCGGTTGGGTAAGCTGGGCCCCATGGCCTCCCGCAGCAGCGTCACCGACGCCACCAGTGACCGCATCATCTCCGCGGCCACCGCCGAATTCGCCCGTCACGGCATCGCGGGAGCGCGGGTCGAGCGGATCGCCAAGGCGGCGCGCACCAGCAAAGAACGCGTCTATGCGTACTTCCGCAGCAAGGAGGCGCTCTACCAGTTCGTCGCCGGCCGGGAGCTCGCGGCCATGGCCGAAGCCGTTCCCCTGGATCCCGCCGACCTTCCGGGCTACGCCGGCCGCATGCATGACCACGCCATCCGCCACCCCGAACGCCACCGGCTGATGATGTGGGGCCAACTGGAGCTGCCGGTCGGGGAGGCTCCCTCCGACGACCCGGTACAGGAGTCCCTGCGCCGCAAGATCGAGCAGATTCGCAAGGCGCAGGAGGCCGGCCACCTCGATCCCGCATGGGAGCCCGAGGACATCCTGGTGTTCGTCAGTCAGCTGGCTTTGTCGTGGGCCGGCCAGACCGGCCTCGTTCCCCTCGGCGAGGAACGCGACGCCTTCCTGGCGGCCCGCCAGGCAGCCATCGTCGCCGCCGTACAGCGCCTCTTCCCTGCGGCGGCATGAATCAGCAGGAGCGACCCGACGGTGCTGGGCCACGGATTCGCCGGCCAGGGTGACGTCCTCTTCGTCAGCCAGGGTGACGCCCTCACCGTGCCGCAACCCCGCCGATGCTGCCGCCCGTTCCCCCGCAGCTCGTTCGAGGACCCTTTGCATCATGATGGCGCCGCGTCCGTCCCCGCCGGTGTCACCCGTGGGGACGGACGCGTACGATCGCCGACCCCGTCGGCCGCGAGTTCGGCGAGTCCTGCTCCAGGCCGCGCGGCTCGAACTCGCCTCGGAGCCGAAAGCCGAAAGAGGTCTACGTCGTCCCGGGTGCGGGCCCCGTGGACCTCTACGACAAGACGGACCTGATCCCGTTCGACAGGCTGGAGGAGTTCTTCACCAAGAACCTCGCGTGAGCGGTGCTCGCGGAAAGCCGACCCGGAGCTGCCCCGGGGCGGCTTTCCGTCTGGCGGGGCTCAACGCCGCCGCAGACGCAGCACGGGGACCAGGTTCAGGAGCAGCCCGATCGCCGCGACGCCGGTGACCAGGTTCAGGCCGGGTCGGTAGGTGGTGAAGTCGGCTCCGCTGTCGCCCGCCCCGGCGATCACGGCGGTGAGCACGGCGAGGACGAGGGCGGCGCCGACCTGGCCGGAGGTGTGCACCAGGCCGGAGGCGAGGCCCTGTTCGGAGTCGTCGATGCCTTCGGTGGCCTGGGCCATGATGGCGCTGTAGCCGAACGCGAAGCCGCCACCCAGGAGCAGCAGGGACGGGAGCATGGCAGTCAGGTAGTCGGGCGAGGAACTGGCCGTGGTCAGGAACCAGACGTAGCCGAGGGTCAGCGAGGTCATCGAGGTGATGATCAGCGGCGCGGTGCCGAAGCGGTTGACGAGCCTGCCGGTGAGAGGCGAACCGACGGCGACGATCAGGCCGACCGGCAGCAGGGCGAAGGCCATGCGCAGGGGCGACCAGCCGAGCCCGTCCTGAAGGAACAGCGTCATCATGAACTGGAAGCTGAGGTAGGAGCCCATCAACGCGACGATGCTGAGGTTGGCCCGGACCGTGGTGGCCTTGCGCAGGATGCCGAAGCGGACGAGCGGGTGCCGGACCCGCTGCTCGATCAGGACGAAGGCGAGCAGCAGCAAGGCGGCGATGCCAGGAGAGCCGTACACGAAAAAGGGAGAGCCTCTTCCTAGGCGCGGGACGCATAGGAGGAAAGGCTCCCCCTTTGAAGGGAATACCTCAGCGCTGGTCAGGCGGAGCTGTCGCTGGTCGAGTGGCTGGGGTCCGCCGCCCAGGACGCCAGCATGCGCAGGCTGTCGTGGGTCGGAGTACCGGCTTCGGCGGTCCAGACGATGATCTGGAGGTCGGGGTCGGCGGCCCAGGTGACGGCGTTCCAGTCGAGATGCAGGTCCCCGACGACGGGGTGGCGCAGATGCTTGGCCCCGGTGTCCCGGACGGCGACGTGGTGGGAGCCCCACCACCGGCGGAACTGCTCATCCCGGACCGAGAGCTCGCCCACCAGAGTGGCGAGCTGTGTGTCCCCCGGGCTGTTGGCGTTGTGCATCCGCATCTGGGCGATGGCCAGCCGGGTGACGCCCTCCCAGTCCGCGTACAGCTCGCGCATCCTGGGGTCGGTGATGAGCAGCCTGATGTAGTAGCGCTGCTTCTCGGGGATCTTCGCGAAGTCGGTGATCAGGGCGGCGCCCATGGCGTTCCAGGCGACGATCTCGGTGCGCGGACCGATCACGAAGGCGGGGGTGTGCGCCATGTCGTCGAGCATGCGCTGCAGCTGCGGCTGTGCCTTGAGTCGCGGCTGCCGGCGGGGCGGGCGGAATTCGTCCTTGGCCGCGAGCTCGTACAGATAGGCGCGCTGATCCTCGTCCAGGCGCAGCACCCGGGCCAGGGACTCCAGCACGGACGGCGACGGCTGGATACGGCCCTGTTCCAGGCGGGCGTAGTAGTCGGTGCTGATGGCCGCCAGCACGGCGACCTCCTCACGGCGCAGGCCCGCGACACGACGCGAGCCGCCGTCGGGCAGACCGACGGCGGCCGGGTCGAGCTCGGCGCGGCGCGCCTTGAGGAATTCCCCCAGATCGTGGCGGTGAGGATCGCGGTTCATGCCATCACCTTTGCATCGGAAAACCGCGTTGTCAGGGGGAGAGATTTGTCCCTGGAAGTCCTCACCGTCGACAAGACGCGATGCCCTGCGGGATCAGCGGACGCGGGTCCACTTCCCGTGGAGCTGGACGAACTCGCCCCCGATGACGGAGCTGGCCATGCAGGTGCCCTCGGTGTAGTCCTCGATGTGAGTCACGTGGTCGCCGGCGTCGGGCTCGGTCCAGCGGACGACGTAGAGGCCGTCGCGGAGCTGGGTGGTGGTGTACTCCATCGTCTGCTTCCGGCCCTTGATGGCGCCGCCTGTCACCTCGAAGCTGACCTGGGTCGCCGAGTCGAAGGTGATCTCCACCGTGAAGTGGCCGAGCGGGGTGTCCGGGCCGAGGTCCGCCAGCCAGGTCTGGCCCACGCTGGGGAGAGTCGCGTTGCTGTCCATGGGTACTACCTCTTTCTTTGAACCTTTGAGCGGTGGTGCGGGGTGTCGTCAGCCGAGGGTCTTGACGACTTCCTGGGCCAGCGGGACGGCCGATGCGGGGTTCTGGCCGGTGATGAGGGTGCGGTCCGCCTCCAGGTGGGGGGCGAAGTTCTCGCCCTTGCGGTAGTCCGCGCCCACGTCCGCGATGAGGCGGTCCTGAAGCAGCCACTTCGCCCGGTCGGCGAGGCCGTTCTGGATCTCCTCGGAGTTGGACAGGCCGGTCAGGCGGTAGCCGGCGAACGGGGACTTCCCGTCGGCGTCCACGGTGGACAGCAGCGCGGCGGGGCCGTGGCAGACCAGCGACACGACCTTGCCGGAGGCGAGCCAGTCGCTGAGCAGCCTGCCGGCCGCGGGATCGTGGGACAGGTCCTCCATCGGGCCCCAGCCACCGGGCACGAACACCGCGTCGTAGTCGTCGATGTTCACGTCCTCGATACGGATCGGGTTGGCCAGCTCGGTGGCCTCCTTCAGCGCGGTCCGCATCTTCTGCGCGCCCTCCTCGCCGCCGTTGAAGTCCGGGGTGAGGCTGAGGGCGTCGGGGGTCGGCGGGACGCCGCCCGGGGTGGCCGCGGCGATCTCGTACCCGGCCTCCTTGAAGACGCCGTACGGACCGAGGGCCTCCTCGGCCCAGAAACCGGCCGGCTGCCGGTATCCGTCGGCCAGGGTCCAGTGGTCGGCGGCCGTGATGAGGAAGAGGATCTTCTTCGCCATGGGGTGCTCCCTGGAGTGAGTGCGGGCGGTCAGCCCTTCGCGGCCAGCTGGACGACGTGGCTGTCGGCGGCCTGGATCAGGTGGGTGAGCTTGCCGTCGGCGACCGTCCACAGGTGGATGAAGCGGGCGTCCGACTCCTCGCCGGACTTGGACACGGCGTGGTAGTGGCCGCGGACGAACACGTGCTCACCGGCGTCGTAGAACTCCTCGGCCACCGCGCCGAAGGAGGTGAACCGCGGCGCGAGCCGGCCGAAGAAGTCGGCTCCGGCGCTCGCCCAGGTCTTGTAGACGCCGCCGTAGGGGAAGCCAGGGGTGATGTCCCAGACGATGTCGGGGTCGATGACCTCGGCAACGACGTCCGGAGCCATGCCGGAGTCGTAGAGGCGACGGACGAGCGCGAGGTTCGGGGAGTCGGACATGGTGCTGCTCCTTTGCGGGTCAGGTACTTGGGTTCAGGCGGCGAGAGCGGCGCGCCCGGCGCGGAAGAATGCGGTCTGCTGCGCGACGCGGGCGCCGAGGCTCTCGGCGGTGGCGATGTCCGATTTGTGGACGGCCTCCGGGCCGGCGTCGACCGGGGTCTGGGCGCCGGCACCGACGAAGTAGCCCAGGCGGTTGATGTCGTTCTCGCTGCCGGTGGTCGACGCCCAGCCCGGCTGGACACCGAGGCTGACCCAGTGCATCCCGTGCTGGGCGGCCATGGTGAAGAAGTAGCCCAGGGTCGAGGACTTGTCGCCGTTCTTGGCACCGGAGTTGGTGAAGCCGGCGGCGATCTTGTCGGCCCACGTCTGGGTGTACCAGCGCTTGCTGCTCGCCTCGGCGAAGGTGTGGAAGGCGGCGGAGGCAGTGCCCATGTAGGTGGGGGCACCGAAGATGATCGCGTCGGCGGCGTCCAGCTGCACCCACTGCTCGTCGGTGATCGTGTCCACGGGTATGGAGATCACCTCGGCACCGGCTTCCGCGGCACCGCGCGCCACGGCCTCGGCTATGACGGCGGTGTGGCCGTAGCCGGAATGGAAAGCGACGGCGACCGTGGGGCGGGAGGTGGAAGACATGGGGGTATTGCTCCTCGAAAAAGATTGCGTGAATCGTGCTCTGGAAGCATGGCACGTAATTCGACAGCGAAGGTAGGAAGGATTCGTCCCTGGCTTTATCGTCCCTGGCTTACGCCGGGAATCATCTGCCGATTTTACGAATTCATGGCGGGGGTCGCCGCCCAGGAGGAAAGGAAGCGCAGGCCCTCGTACGTGCGCGAGTCGGGTTCGGCGCTCCAGACGATCAGCTGCTGATCGGGGTCGGCCACGCAGGTGAGGGCGGCCCAGGCAAGGGAGAGCTCACCGGCGACCGGGTGGTTGAACACCTTGGTGCCGCCGGTCCTGGGCACCACAGGGCGGCCTCCCCACCACTGGCGGAACTGGTCGTCCTGCACCGACAGCTCACCGACGAGGTCGGCCAGTCTCCGGTCGTCGGGGCAGGCCGCAGCCTGCCGGCGCAGCACGGCCACGGCGTTGCGGGCGGAGTCCTCCCAGTCGGCGTACAGCGTCCTCATGGCCGGGCCGGTGAAGAGCTGCCGGACGTAGTTGCGCTGCCTCCGGGGGACCTTCGCGAAATCGGTGCCGAACAGGGCGGCGGCCATCGGGTTCCACGCCAGGATGTCCAGGTGCCGGCTCAGGATCACCCCGGGGGACACGCTGAGCTCGTTCAGCACGGTGCGCAGCCGGGGGTGCGCCTTCTGCGGGGCCCGCCGCCGCGCCCGACCGGCCTCCTTTCCAGCCAGCTCGAACAGATGGTCTCGCTGGTCGTCACTGAGGTGCAGGACCCGGACGAGCTCGGACAGCACGGACGCGGAGGGGGGCATGCGACCCTGCTCCAGGCGGGTGTAGCAATGGGTGCTGATGGCGGCCAGCACGGCCACCTCGTCCCGGCGCAGGCCGGCCACGCGTCGCCGCCGGTCGGTTTCGGGCAGACCGACCGTACGGGGGCTGAGCTCGGCCCGGCGGGCCTTCAGGAATTGACCCAGCTCCTTACGGTGCGCACTGCTGTTCATACTGGCCAGTCTGCGCTGTCCGCTACTCGGCAGGGTAGGAAGGATTTATCCCTGGATACATCTCTCCGGGGGCGGAATTCTTCTCTGTACGGGCCCTGCGGGCGGTGACAGAGTCAGAGACCGGCCATTGTTTTTCACAGGCCGTCGGCACTTCTGTACACCCTTTTCACCATCGTCGACGAATCCGACACGTCCGGGTGACACCGCTGCCCGAGAAACGCATCAGGAGAAAAGTCATGCGCGCAACCGTGATCCACGCCCCCGGTGACATCCGAGTGGAGGACGCCCCCGAGCCCAAGATCCTCAAGCCGACGGACGCGATCATCCGCACGGTCGCCACCTGTGTGTGCGGCTCGGACCTGTGGCCCTACCGCGGCCTGGAGCCGGTCGGCGACCCGCACCCGATGGGGCACGAGTACGTCGGCATCGTCGAGGAAGTCGGCAGCGAGGTCGACAACGTCAGGCCGGGCCAGTTCGTGGTCGGCTCCTTCGCCACCTCCGACAACACCTGCGCGAACTGTCGCAACGGCTGGCAGTCCTCCTGCCTGAACCGCGAGTTCATGAGCACCTGCCAGGCCGAGTACGTGCGCATTCCCAACGCCCACGGCACCCTCGTGGCCACCGACGAGCACCCCTCCGGCGACTTGGTGCCGAGCCTGCTGGCCGTGTCCGACGTCATGGGCACCGGCTGGTACGCGGCCCTCGCCGCCGAGGTCAAGCCCGGCTCGACGGCCGTCGTGGTCGGCGACGGAGCCGTCGGCCTGTGCGGTGTCATCGCCGCGAAGGAACTCGGCGCCGAGCGCATCATCGCCATGTCCCGGCACGAATCCCGTCAGAAGCTCGCCCTTGAGTTCGGCGCCACCGACATCGTCAGCGAACGCGGCGAAGACGGCATCGCCCGCATCAAGGACCTCACCGGCGGCATCGGCGCCGACTCGGTACTGGAGTGTGTCGGCACCTCCCAGTCCATGAGCCAGGCCCTGCACTCCGCGCGACCGGGCGGCAACGTCGGCTTCGTCGGCGTCCCCCACGAGGTGGCCGTCGACGGCCAGGAGCTGTTCTTCTCCCAAGTCGGCCTGCGCGGCGGCCCGGCTCCCGTCCGCCGCTACCTGCCCGACCTGATCGACCGCGTGCTGTCCGGTCACATCACCCCGGGCAAGGTCTTCGACCTCACCCTGCCGCTGGAGCAGGTCGCCGAGGGCTACAAGGCGATGGACGAACGCCGCGCCATCAAGGCCCTCCTCAAGCCATGACCCGATCGCCTCGTGGGCGTGAGCTGCGCCGGCCGCGCTCACGCCCACGAGGCACACCCCGCCGCACGATCGTGAAGGAGGCAAGCCCATGACGACCTGGACGAACGACGAACTGACCCGGATCGAGCACGCCGAGGAACTTCGGATGGCCCCCTCGCGCAGCGACGGAACACCGCGCACACCGGTGCCGATCTGGGTCGTCCGTGACGGTGACGACCTCTTCGTCCGCTCCTTCCGGGGCAGCGCCGGGGCCTGGTACCGCGCGGCCCGGTCGAGCAAGGAAGGCCACATCCGCTCCGGTGGCGTCGCCAAGGACGTCACCCTCGTCCAGGTCACGGACCCCGGCGTCAATGACCGGATCGACGCCGCCTACCGCACCAAGTACGGCCGGTACGGCGCCCGTTACGTCCATCCGCTGGTGGCAGCGCGGGACACAACGCTCAAACTCGTGCCCCGTGGCTGAGCCGCAGGAGAACCCCCTTGCTCGGTCTCGAACTCGTCGTGGCCCTGGGCGTGGCCGTGCTGGCGGGCAACGCCGTGGGACAGCGCCTCGGCATCGCCCCGCCCGTCGTCCTGCTTGTGACGGGTGTGCTCCTGGGGTTCATCCCGGCGGTGCGGGAGGCGCAACTGCCTTTGGAGGTCGTGCTGTTGCTCTTCCTTCCGGTGCTGCTGTACTGGGAGAGCCTGACCACCTCCCTGCGGGAGATCCGCACCAACCTGCGCGTCATCGTGCAGTTGAGCACCGTGCTCGTCGTCCTTACCGCCTGGGCCGTCGCCGCGACCGGGCACGCCCTCGGGCTGCCATGGGGGCCGGCATGGGTGCTCGGCGCGGCCATGGCGCCCACGGACGCGACGGCGGTCGGCGTCCTCGCCCACGCCCTGCCACGCCGTCAGGTCACCATCCTGCGGGCCGAGAGCCTGATCAACGACGGCACGGCCCCGGTCGTCTACGGTCTCGCCGTCGGCATCACGGTCGGCGGGGAACACCTGAGCATGCCGCACGTCGGCGGGCTGTTCCTGCTCGCGTACGGCGGTGGAGCGACCGTGGGTGTCGCGGTCGCGTGGGTCAACATGAACCTCAGGCGCCGGCTGAAGGACCCCCTGCTCGGCAATCTCGTCATGATCCTGGCGCCCTTCACCGCTTACCTGCTCGCCGAGCTGATCGAAGCCTCCGGTGTCCTCGCGGTGGTCGTCAGCGGCCTGACGTGCCCGTTCCGCACACCGGCCGGGCCGCCGTCCTGGCCGGCAGCTGCTCGGCCCGCACCCTCGAACAGATCGCCCAGTTCTACGCGGCGGGCCTGCCCACCCACCACCTGGACGTCCTCGCCGCCGCGGCCGGACGTGACATCGCCGCCGAGGCCCTCGCCTGGTACGAGGCCCAGGACCCGGCATCACCCGTCCTGATCTACGCTTCCGCCTCACCTGAGGAACTCGCCGCCGTTCAGAGCGAGTTGGGCGTGACGGCCGCCGCCGAACAGGTCGAGCAGCTCCTTGGCACCCTTGCCGCCCGCCTCGTCGACCACGGTCTGCGCCGGCTCATCGTCGCCGGCGGCGAGACCTCCGGCGCCGTCACCACCGCGCTGGGCATCCGCACCGTCCTGGTCGCCGACGAGGCCGACCCCGGCGTCCCCTGGACGCAGGCGACCACGGCCTTGGGCGAGCTGGCGCTCATGCTCAAGTCCGGCAACTTCGGCGCCCCCGACCTGTTCCTGCGCGGCCTCGGCCTCGGGGAGACCGCCAAGTGAACCCGTACGACGACGAACCGGCGGCCCGCGCGGCCCTCGTCCGCACCGCCCGCTCCCTGTTCACCCGCGGCCTCACCCATGGCTCCACCGGCAACCTCTCGGTACGCCTGGCCGACGGAAGCCTGCTGCTCACCCCCACCGGATCGAGCCTCGGCACCGTCACCGAGGGGCCGGCCTGGCCCTGCACGGGGCCGTGCGCGACAGCGCCGCCCTGACCCAACTGACCCTCGACATCAAGGCGTTGGGCACCATCCCGCGCAAGAGCGGCAAGGCCGGGACGGGCACCGTCGACGTGCCGGTCACCTTCGGCGGCGTCACCTTCCACCCGGCGACATCCTGCACGCCGACGACGACGGCATCGCGCTCCTCCCCCGCACGGCTCCGGTCTGCCCGTAGCCGCCGCCCGCACCGGCAGGACGATCGCGGAGGGCCGCTCCGGGTCGCGGAAGACCTGCTGGTCCGCGACACGGAGCGTGGTGGCGGTGGCGTGCGGTTCACCGGTCCCGGTGTTGCGGTGGTCGCGCGGGAAGGCGCCGCTGGAGACCTGGACACGAATCCGGTGCCCGGGCTCGAACCGATGGTCCGTAGGCCACAACTGCACCTTCGCCAGAGCGAGTTCGTCGGCGCCCGTGATGCTGACGAGGCCGTCGCACACGTTCCGGGAGCGCCCCTTCGCATCCACGTCGCACAGCCGGACGAACACATCGGCGTACGGGAGGCTGGAGCGGAACCAGATCTCGGCGCTCACCTCACCGACGACCTCCACGGCATGGCCGAGAGGTTCGGAGGTGTACGTGAGGACATCGCTCCTGGCCTCCAGCCTGGTGTTGTCGACGGGTCCGGATCTGGCCGTGAACCACATGCGCGGGCCGCCGACGGCCGGGGTGGGGTTGGCCGGGTCGTAGCGGTATCCGTCGGGGGCCGCGTCGGCCGGGGGCGGCGCCACGGCCAGTGCCCCGTGCGGCTGGAGGTGGTGGCGCTGCGGCCGGTAGCCGGGCGGCGGCCAGGCAGGGAAGTCGCGCCACTGCCCGGCGCCCGTGACGAACAGGCGCACCGGCGCCCGCTCGGCGGCCTGCCGCCCCTGCGCGTGCGGCAGGCCGAAGTCGAGCGCCTCGCGGGTGATGCACGCGTAGGCGTCCACGGACATATGGGTCCACGGGCCGACGGTGAGCCGCGCGTCGACGCCGTTGTCCCGCAGCACTTGGAAGTCGCGTAGCTGGCCGGGCAGGAAGATGTCGTACCAGCCCCCGATCAGAGCGGCGGGCACGGTGATGCCGGACACGCGGCGCCGGTGATCGGCGTCGGCCCAGAACGGGTCCTCGCTGTCGTGCCGCAGAAAGTCCTGGATGAAGTCGGAACGGTGCCCCAGTGCGGCGGCATCGGCCCGTTCCAGTGGCAGCGTCGACAGGGCACGCCGCACCTTCCACTCCCCCAGGACCTGGCGCACCGCCGCGAGCCTGCGTTCCTGGGCGGCGACCTGGACGCCCCAAATGAAGGGGGTCTCCAGGGTGAAGGCGTCCGGCTGCAGGAAGTTCAGCATGAGCGCCGACTCCGAGACGCCTGGGACGATGGCCTTCACCTGGGGCGGCAGCTGGTCGGCCACCGCCCACTGCACGGCGCCGAGGTAGCTGCCGCCGACGAGCACCACCGCGTCACCGCACCACGCCTGCCCGACCAGCCAGTCCAGGGTGTCCAGGCCGTCCTGGCGTTCGCAGCACAACGGATCGAAGGGCCCGTCGGAGCCGAAGGTGCCCCGGGTGCTCTGGACCAGGACCTGGAACCCGCGCTCGGCGAGGCCGCGCGCCGTCTTGGTCTCGATGCTGCCGCCGCGGCCGTACGGGGTCCGGATCAGCGCCGTGGGCAGCCCGGCGCCGCCGGACGCCGGAACCCATCGGTCGGCCCGCAGCACGGCGCCGTCCTGCATCCGCACCGGCAGATCCCGCTCCACCACCAGTTTCCTGGTGGGCGGCGCGGCGAGGTGCTGCATCCGCTGGGTGATGTGGCTGCTGAGGTTCATGGCACCTCGACCGATCCGATGTATACCGTTCTGTCGGTGATCTTGCCGCGTACGGCTCTGCCCCGTACCGCGACCTGCGCCGTCCGGACCGCCCCGGCAGCAGCCCGTCCTCATGTGCGCTGGGCGAGTTTCCCTTTCCAGGCGGTGTCGAGTGCCTGCAGGAACACCTCGACCGGCTGGGCGCCGGACACGGCGTACTGACCGTCGAAGACGAAGAACGGGACTCCGCCGATGCCGAGTTGTCCGGCCTCTCGTACGTCGGCGTCGACCTCGGCGTCGAACGCACCGCCGTCCAGTGCCTCACGGGCCGCGGCCCGGTCGAGGCCGATCTCCGCGGCCAGGCCGGCGAGCACGTCGTGGTCGCCGACGTCGAGTCCGTCGGTGAAGTAGGCGCGGAAGAGCCGCTGGACCATGTCGTGCTGACGCCCCCGGCTCTCGGCGAAATGGATCAGCCGGTGCGCGGCACGGGTGTTGGTCGCGATCGCGGAGTCGAGGCGGAAGTCCAGCCCGATCTGCGCCGCACGCTGTGCGACTTGAGCGTTCATCGCCTTGGCCTGCGCCTTGGAGAAACCGCGCTCCTTCGACAGCAGTTCGTTGAGACCGACGGCTTGGCCGACCGGCAGATGCGGCATCAACTGGTAGCTGTGATAACGGATTTCGACGTCGGATTCGTGGGCGAACGCCTCCAGGGCCTGCGCGAGAAGCGTGTCGCCGATGTAGCAGAACGGGCACATGATGTCGCTCCACACATCGATGACGAGACGGCCGCCCGAGTGTGCGTACGCGCGCATCAGGAGCACACTCCGTCCGCTGCGCACACGCCCGCGGTGGAGTCCGACGCGAGCGTCACGAAGGCCGGACGCACCTCGGCCTCTTCGGGGGCGTGTTCAGGGGCCGCGTCGTCTTCCTGTACCGAGGCCGTGTGCTGACGTGATGTCATGTTCGAGGTACCTCTCCCCGATGAGTGTCAGGCGGCGGTCTGCGGTGTGAGCGACTCGGGGTGGAACTGCTCGACGCGGTCGCGCTTGATGTACATGTCCCAGTAGTGCGCGGCAAGTTCGTCCGGGTCGACAACCGGGAACCGGGCGCTGTCGACCGCCTCGGCATCGGCCTGGGCCTGGGCGGCCTCGCCCATTTCGCTGCGGGAGATGGAGGCCCCGATGGTCAGCGTGCCGGCGTAGACACCCGTACCGGCCAGCTCGGCGTTGAGGGAGTACAGGTAGTTGCGGGCGGCGGACATCACCGGGCCCACGCCGCTGAGATGCGGGAACGGCTGCGCCGCCGAGTAGCCGTGGGTCAGCAGGAAGGCTCCGTCCCCGCGCTCGGTCCACTCGGGCAGCACGGCCTGGACCACCTCGACCGGGGTGAGCAGCAGCAACGGGAGCAGGCCCTCCAGCGTGGCCGCGCTCACCCGGGCGGCCGGCGTGAAGCCCTGGTCGGCACCGATCGGCCCGTACTCGACCACGTCGATCCGTCCGAAACGGTCACGGATCGCCTGGACGAGGGCGGGCACCTCGGCGGGCTGAGCGAGGTCCACAGAGAAGGCGGCCGCCTCGATGCCCTCACCGGCGAGCTGCTCGACGAGTGCGTCAAGACGGTCCTTGCGGCGGGCCACCAGAGCGACACGGAAGCCCTCCCGGCCGAAGCGGCGGGCCACGGACACACCGAGACCGGTACCGGCGCCGAAGACGGCGATCACCTTGGACATAAGACTGCTCCTTGCGACGACAGTAATCTTGACCCATGGGTCAACTTAATATCGAAGGTAACACGGAACTTGACCTGTGGGTCAAGTTACCGCCGTCGGAGGATGCGACCATGAAGACCGCAACGCCAGGACCAGGAGGGACGACCGGATGAGGGCCGACGCGCGACGCAACGCGGAAAAGCTGCGGACAGCCGCCGCCGAACTCTTCCAGGAGCACGGCCTCCAGGTGCCCCTCAAGGAGATCGCCCGGCGGGCCGGCGTCAGCCATGGCACCCTCTACAACCTCTTCGGCACCCGCGAGGCGCTCATCGACGAGGTGGTGACCGACCTGGCCGCGGGCCGCCTCGCCGAGGTCGCCGAGCGCGCCCTGGCGTTCGAGGACGCCTGGGAGGGATTCGCGTACTACATCGAAAGCCTCTGCGAACTGCAGGCCACCGGTCCCGCGGTCGCCGACGTGGTCAGCGGACGCTATCCGGGCGCCGAGCGCCTGATGGACGTGTGCGGCCGGGCGCAGGACGCCGCCACGCGAATCATCGAGCGCGCCCAGGACGCCGGCACCCTCCGCCCCGACTTCACCGGCGAGGACCTCCTGTTCGTCCTCGGCACCAACTCCCTGCTCGCCCGCGCGGCCGCGGACGTCGCACCCGACGCCTGGCGCCGCGGCGTCGCCTTCCTGCTCGACGGCCTGCGCGCTCAGGCCGCCCATGCCCCGCTGCCCGTCGATCCACCGACCCGACAGCAGATGTACGACGTGATGGGCCGACTCACCGGCGCTCCCTAGCTGCGGGCTCACGGCGCCGAGGCCGACCAGGCCGCGCAGATCGCCACCCTCATCGCCTCCTCCGTAGAGGGCACCGTGGCCATGTGCCGGGCCGAGCGCAGCACCGGGCCCCTCGATCGGGTGGCCGCCCAGCTCCAGGGCCTGATCGACCACGCCATCGGGGCCTGAGCCGCAAATCCCCACTCGCCGGGTCGCCCCGACACCGGCACGGTCGGCGCCCCGCGCCCGGAGCGCGACGCACCGACCGGAGACCGCTCAGGCGCCGAGGGCAGCGCGAATCGCCTTGGCCTTCTCCTCGGTGAACACACCACTTTCCAGGAGCGAGAGCACCGACAGCACGCCGCCACGCGAGCCCCAACTGCCCTCATCGATCACCCGGAAGTTGACCCACCAGGCCGGAGCCGGCTCCGGCAGACCGCACGCCTCGGCCATCGATCTGACGCCGTCATTCGCCCCCGTCCCGGCCACTTCAACTCCCCTCCGCGATCGACGCCCTCCCGAGCCGACCGCCGAGGCGGATGGCCTGCCTACTGAACGCAACGCCGACCCCATTTGATCGCTTACGGAGAGAGCCCCCACAGGGGTCTCCTCTTCCATAGCCCGGATCCACGTTCACTCCCCCGTCGAGTGCAACCTGTGGACAGTCATCGTCCCGAATTGGGCCACCTCGTGGGGGGGGATGGCCACGTCCCACCGTTCTCAGGCGTCGGGCTGCGAGGTGTCGTCGAGTGCGTCGGTGCAGGAGATGCGCACACGCAGCCGGGACGGATCTCCAGGCAACACCAGCGGCCTCCTCTCCCCCCCGCCTCCGCCTGGCCGCGGATGCCTCGTCGCCCACGAGCGCGGTCGATGTGCACCCGCACCGCGCCCGTGATCAGCCCGCTTCGGTCAAGGCCGCGTGCGCGGCGGCGAGGATCTCCTCGGAGAGCGGGGAGCCCTTGGTGGCCCGGGACAGGACCAGCGCACCGAACAGGGTGCACAGGCGGACGATGCCGTCCTGGTCGTCACCGGCCAGGAAATCGGCGAAGTCGACCACCCCCTCGGCGTAGACGCGACGGGCCTCTCGCGCCCCGGCCTCGCGCGCGATGTCGGTGGCGAGCGCGGCGACCGGGCAGCCGTCCGCCGGGGCGTCGCGGTGCTCGACGGAGAGGTAGGCGTCGATCAGCGCCTGCTGGGCGGCGGCGCGCTGCCCGTCGTGCCGCTCGAGCCCGGCGCTGTAGCGCTGGGCGAGCTCGACGAAGGCGTGGGCGGTGGCCTCGTCGACGAGTGCCTCCTTGGAGGCGAACTGCTTGTAGAAGGCGCCGTGGGTCAGACCGGCCGCCTTCATCAGGTCGGCGACGCTGACCTGCATGCCCTGCTCCCGGAACAGCCGGGATGCGGTGTCCACCACCCGCCTGCGGTTTTCCTCCGCCTGCGCCTGCGATACGCGGCCCATGACCACCTCCCATTTGGATGTCGACTGGCATCTATCATAGGCCCGTGTTTAGATTGCCTTCATAATCTAAACAGTTGCGGGTGGCCGACGGCGCCCGCCACGACCAGGAGTGAACATGGAACTGAAGAACGCGGTCGCAGTCGTCACCGGCGCCAATCGGGGCTTCGGGCGGCACCTGGCCGCCCAGCTCGTCGAGCGCGGCGCGAAGGTGTACGGCGCGGCCCGACGCCCCGAGACGGTCGACGTGCCGGGCGCCATCCCGCTGCGGCTGGACGTCACGGACGAGGCGTCGATACGAGAGGCCGCGCGCGTGGCGTCCGACGCGACACTGCTGATCAACAACGCGGGCATCTCCACCGGCGCGACGCTGATGGGAGGCGACGTGGCTGAGGTGCGCCGGGAGATGGAGACCAACTTCTTCGGCCCGCTCGCCGCGACCCGCGCCTTCGCCCCCGTGATCGAGGGCAACGGCGGCGGCGCCGTGCTCAACGTCCTGTCCGCCCTGTCCTGGTTCCACCCGGCAGGACTCGGCTCCTACGCCGCGTCCAAGGCCGCCGCTTGGGCGCTGAGCGACGCGACCCGTGAGGAGCTGGCACCGCGCGGGATCACCGTCTCGGCGCTGCACGTCGGCTACATGGACACCGACATGGCCGCCGGCGTGCCCGCCGATCAGAAGGTCGCCGCCGCCGACGTCGCGGCCCAGGCCCTGTACGGCATCGAGACCGGCCTGCCCGAGATCCTCGCCGACGAGACCAGCCGGTACGTCAAGCAGAGCCTGTCCGCGGCACCCCAGCCGAACGCTGACTGACGCTCACCCCTCCACCCCGGCGCGACCACCCTCACACCCCTCATGCAAGGACATCTCATGCGCTATACGGCCTTCGGCCACCGGACCGGACTGCGCGTCTCCGAGTACGCGCTCGGCACCGCGAATTTCGGCACCGGCTGGGGCGCAGGCGCCGAGCCCGACGAGGCCCGGCGGATCTTCGACCGGTTCGCCGAGGCCGGCGGCACCTTTCTCGACAGCGCGGACGGCTACCAGTTCGGCGAGTCGGAGGAACTGACCGGAAAGCTGATCTCCGCCGACCGCGACCACTTCGTCCTGGCCACGAAGTTCACCCTCGGCGCCGCCCCGCAGCCGGACATCTCCAAGACCGGCAACAGCCGCAAGAACATGGTCGCCTCGGTCGAGGCCAGCCTGAAGCGCCTGGGGACCGACTACATCGACCTGTTGTGGGTGCACTTCCCCGACGAGCTCACTCCGATGGAGGAACTCCTGCGCGGGCTCGACGACCTGGTGAGCGCCGGCAAGATCCACCACGCCGCGCTGTCCAACTTCCCCGCCTGGCGCGTCTCGCGCGCGGTAACCCTCGCGGACCTGAAGAACTGGGCCCCGATCGTGGGCATCCAGCACGAGTACAGCCTCGTTGAGCGCACCGCCGACCGTGAGCTCCTGCCCATGGCCGAGAGCCTCGGGCTCGGCGCAGCCCTGTGGTCCCCGCTCGGCGGCGGACTGCTCACCGGCAAGTACCGCAGCTCCGCCGAGGGGCGCCTGAGCGACCTGGGCATGGTCATCCACACCGAGAGCACCGGCCAGAAGACCGCCGTCGTCGACACCGTCCTGGCGATCGCCGAGGAGACCGGCGTGACGCCCACCCAGGTGGCGGTGGCCTGGCTGCGCGAGCGCGCCGCCCGCTCCGTGGCCACGCTCGTCCCGATCATCGGCCCGCGCAGTCTCTCCCAGCTCGACAGCTACCTCGGCGCCCTCGACGTCCAGCTGACCGATGCGCAGTACACCCGCCTGGCCGAGGTCAGCGCGGTGCCGCTCGGCGTGCCCCACGAAGGGATCGCCGCCACCCTGGACCGCCTCCAGGGAGGCGCCGCCGACCGCGTCACCGCCCCGGTCGTGCCGGTGGCCTGATGGGTGAACGCGGCTGAGGACGAGGTGCGCCCGCGCCGCAGCCAGGAGAGCAACACAAATTATCTCGTACTGGGAGAAGCCCGGGGCGAGCGGAGACCCCGACCTTTCACGGACGGGAAACGGAACGGAGACGACGATGAAGGCTTTCATGGTCGAGAAGTACGGCGACCAGGCCGGGATGCGCGCCGCCGAAACACCCGACCCCCAGGTAGGTGCCGACGACGTCCTGGTCAAGATCCACGCAGCATGCGTGAACCCGCTGGACCTCAGGATCCGCAACGGAGACTTCGAGGCGTTCATGCCATACCGCCTCCCGCTCATTCTGGGCAACGACCTCGCCGGGACGGTCGTCCGGGTCGGCCCGTCCGTCACCCGCTTCGCGGTGGGCGACGAGGTCTACGCCCGGCCCGACAAGGACCGCATCGGTACCTTCGCCGAACTCATCGCCGTCCACCAGGACGACCTGGCGCCCAAACCGGCCACCCTCACCATGGCCGAGGCCGCCTCCCTCCCCCTGGTCGCCCTCACCGCATGGCAGGCACTGGTCGAGCGGGCCCGCGTGCAGCCGGGCCAGAAGGTCCTCGTCCACGCGGGCGCCGGCGGCCTCGGCTCCATCGCCGTCCAGCTGGCCAAGGCGCTGGGCGCGCACGTGGCCACCACCGTGAGCACCGCCAAGGTCGACCTGGCCAGGGACCTCGGCGCGGACGTCGTCATCGACTACCGCACCCAGGACTTCGAAGAGGTCCTCGACGGCTACGACGTCGTCCTCGACAGCCTCGGCGGCGAGAACCTCGCCAAGTCCCTGCGCGTCCTCAAGCCCGGCGGCATGGTCATCAGCGTCGCGGGCCCGCCCGACCCGGCCTTCGCCCGCGAACTGGGTGCGAACCCGATCCTCCGCCTGGCCATGACCGCCCTCAGCTTCAGAACCCGGCGCAACGCCAGGCGCCACGGTGTGACGTACTCGTTCCTGTTCATGAAGGCCAGCGGCGACCAACTCCGCGAACTCACCCCCCTCATCGACACCGGGAAGATCCGCCCCGTCATCGACCGTGTCTTCCCGTTCGAAGAAACCCTCCAGGCCATGGAATACGTCGAGAAGGGACGGGCCAAGGCCGGCAAAGTCGTCGTCGCGATGACGTAAGGGGGAAAACGAGTCCCAGGCGCCAGTCACCTCCGACAGCAACAAGACCCTGCACACCCCACTCCCCCGCCACACCACCTCAGGACCCGGCCATGAGCACACCGTCCAGTTCACCCGCCCCGATGTCGTACAAGAACACGCCGAACCGCTCCGTGTCCGTGCGTGGCGTGACCTTCGCCTACCGGCGGCTCGGCCCGGACGACGGCGTACCCCTGATCCTCCTCAACCACCTGTCCGCAGTCCTGGACAACTGGGATCCCCGCGTCGTCGACGGACTCGCCGCCCGGCGCCCCGTGATCACCTTCGACAACCGCGGCGTCGGCGCGTCCGGCGGCTCCACACCCGACACGATCGAGGCGATGGCTCGCGACACCGTGCTGTTCATCCGGGCCCTCGGGTACGACAGGGTCGACCTGCTCGGCCTGTCGATGGGCGGCTTCATCGCCCAGGTCATCGCGGCAGAAGAACCCGATCTTGTACGCAAGCTCATCCTCGCGGGCACGGGACCCGCCGGAGGCCCCGGCATCGACAAGGTCGCAAGCCTCACCATCAAGGACACCGTCAAGGCCGTCCTGACCCGCAAAGACCCCAAGCAGTACCTCTTCTTCACCGACACCGCCGGCGGCCGCCGGGCGGCCCACGCCTTCCTGGACCGGCTGAAGGAACGCACGGACGACCGCGACAAAGCCATCTCGCTCTCATCATTCCGCGCCCAGCTGAAGGCCATCCACCACTGGGGCCGCCAGGCACCGGGCGACCTGTCGCGCATCCACCAACCGGTCCTGGTGGCCAACGGTGAGAGCGATCGAATGGTCCCGAGCGTCAACACAGTCGACCTGGCGGCCCGGCTGCCCCATGGCGAACTCGAACCCCTCTACCCCGACGCCGGACACGGCGGGATCTTCCAGCACCACGACAGATTCGTCCCGCGGGCGCTCGAATTCCTGGAACCGTAGCCAGCCGCCGGACAGGTCCATGGCCCCTGCCCCGCACTCAGCGAGACCGGCACCAGGAAATCCGTCCTCGCACATCGCCACCACTCTGGGAGCCCCGCCGACTGCGGCTCCGCCTGTTGACCACGGCCGGACAGCTCGTCACCACCGGCCGTCGGTGAATCCTCCGCCTGGCCCGGCACTGGCCCTGGACCGGTCACATCACCACAGCCCTCGACCGGCTCACCCACCTGCCCGACCCAGGCTGACCAGCCAATTCCCCGTCCCCTGGACAGCACCTCACCAGCCGGACCAGTGGAACCCGGCGCCGCCCCGAGGCGACAATCGGATCTTCGGCATGCGCACCCTCAACCCACGGCACGAAAACGGTCCACCGACTCCGCCGGCGGACCGTCATGGAACTTCGAGGCCGACGCGCTGCTCGACGGGTTAAGCCCGACAAGTCGATTGACCCGCGCTATCTGATCCAGAACGACCACCTCACGCTTCGTCAGAAACAGCGTCGAACGAGCGTCAAGACATTTCCCGAACCCGTCCCTGACGGCGTTGAGACAGAGCGTTCTCGACCCACGCCCCCACTGCGAAGCCGCAGGTGAGACACGTGACGGAAACCTGCAACATGCTCCACCCGGTGGGCCTACGGAAACATGTCGGCACAACCCGCCCGCAACCTCGGGAATCAGACAATCAGCAGGTCAGGAGCCCTTTGCTACGGGCTCCAGAATCGCCACGCACTCCACATGATGCGTCATCGGAAACAGATCGAACGCTCGCAGCGTCCGCACCCGGTATCCGCCCTCGCGGAAGTACGCCAGGTCGCGGGCCAGTGCCGCCGGGTCGCAGGCGACGTACGCGATGCGGCGGGCGCCCAGTGAGGACAGGTACTCGACGGTCTTCTTGCCCGCGCCGGCGCGGGGCGGGTCCAGGACGATCAGGTCGACCTCGGTGATGCCGGTGCGCGGCAGGACGGCTTCGACCCTGCCCTGTTCGATGCGGACCCGGTCGAAGGCGGCCAGGTTGTGGCGGGCGTCCTCGACCGCGCGCTTGCCGGACTCGATGCCAAGCACCGCGCCCTTCTCGCCGAGCCGGTCCGCGAGGGCTCCCGCGAACAGGCCGACGCCGCAGTACAGGTCGAGCGCCATCTCGCCCTTGCGCGGCAGCAGGCCCTGCATCACGGCCTTGACGAGGGTGTCGGCGGCCTTCGGGTGGACCTGCCAGAATCCGCCGCTGCCGACGCGGTAGGTGCGGTCGTCGGCGCGTTCGCGCACGAAGGGCCGGCCGTGGACGCGGTGAACGCCGCCGTCCTTCTCGCCGATCCGCATCACCGAGACCGGCTTGTCGAGTTCGACGATCGGCAGGCGGGCGCCGGGCTTCGGCGTGAGGATCACCTGGCGGTCCTGGGAGCCGGTCGCGGCGATCGCCTCGATCGACTCCATGCCGGTCCAGTCGCGCTGCTCGATCCCGAGCTCGCTGACGCCCTCGGCGGCGATCATGCAGTGCTCGACCGGCTCGACCTCGTGCGAGCGGTGGCGGCGCAGCCCGGCCTTGCCGTGCTCGTCCACCGCGTACTGAACACGCGTGCGCCAGGCGGGGACCTGCCCGGCGGGCAGCTTGTCGCCCTCCGCGGGCATGACCGTGCCGTCCCAGCCGGCCTCCTCGGGCGTGAGGCCCGCGAGGCGCTTCAGCTGCTCCGCGATGACCTCGCCCTTCAGCCGACGCTGCGCGCCCGGCTTGGCGTGCTGCCAGTCGCAGCCGCCGCAGCGGCCGGGACCGGCGTACGGGCAGGGGGCCTCGACGCGGTCCTTGGACGCTTCGAGCACCTGCACGGCGTCCGCGCGCAGAAAGCGGGAGTCCTCCTCGCCCTCCGTGACGCGCGCGACGACCCGCTCACCGGGCAGCGCGTGCCGCACGAACAGCACCCGGCCCTCGGCGGTACGGGCAATGCAGTGGCCACCGTGGGCGACGGGGCCGACCTCGACCTCGTACTCCTCCCCCACCAGCGAGTTCTTCGGTTCTGCCTGCATGGCGGGGTGACTCCACAACGTAAGGAACGAACGGGGGGCGCAAGAGACGAACGGTCGGCGTGATCACCAACCGACGGCGTACGTCACGAACGGCCGGACAACAGCCCACCAGTCTACGTGGGTGCCGTCCGGCCGTTCGCCACAGGCCGGTAGGTGACCGGATCAGCTCTTGGCGCTCGACTCCTTGGGCCGCTTCTCCACCGGCCCCCGGCGCACCGAGCCCGGCGCGTTCCACTCCTGGCGCTTGCGGGCCCGCTTCCTCGCCACCTCGGAGGACTCCAGCTGGTAGGGCACGGAGGTCACCATCACGCCGGGCGTGAACAGCAGCCTGCCCTTGAGCCGGAGCGCGCTCTGGTTGTGCAGGAAGTGCTCGTACCAGTGGCCGACCACGTACTCGGGGATGATCACGCTGATCGCGTCGCGCGGCGACTCCCGGCGCAGCCCCTTGACATACTCGATGATCGGCCGGGTGATCTCGCGGTACGGCGAGTCGAGGACCTTCAGCGGTACGTCTATGCCCCGCCGGTCCCACTCGTCCTTGAGCGCCTTGGTCTCCAACGGGTCGACGTTGACGCTGAGCGCCTCAAGGGTGTCCGAGCGCAGCAGCTTGGCATAGGCGACGGCGCGCAGCGTCGGACGGTGGATCTTGGAGACCAGTACCAGGGAGTGGACCCGAGAGGGGCGGACCAGGTCGTCGGCCGGGCCCTCGGGGGCCGCGAGCTCCTCGGACACGCGGTCGTAGTGGCGGCGGATCGCTGTCATCGTCGCGTAGAAGATCACCATGCCGAGCAGGGCGACCCAGGCGCCGTGCGTGAACTTGGTGACGAGGACGACGACCAGGACGAGGCCGGTGAAGAAGGCACCGAACGTGTTGATCGCACGGGAGCGGACCATGTGACGGCGCTTCGCCTGGTCGGTCTCGGTCCGCAGATGGCGGTTCCAGTGCCGGACCATGCCGGTCTGGCTGAGCGTGAAGGAGACGAACACACCGACGATGTAGAGCTGGATCAGCCGCGTCGAGTCCGCTCCGTAGATCCAGACGAGCAGCACGGCCGCGCCGGCAAGGAGCACGATGCCGTTGGAGAACGCAAGCCGGTCACCGCGGGTGTGCAGCTGGCGCGGCAGGTAGCGGTCCTGCGCGAGGATCGAGCCGAGCAGCGGGAAGCCGTTGTACGCGGTGTTGGCGGCGAGGAACAGCACGAGCGCGGTGGCCGCGGCGAGCAGGACGAAGAAGAAGGTCCCGTTTCCGAAGACGGCGGCCGCGACCTGGGAGATCACCGGGTTCTGGACGTAGCCGTCGCCGAGCGGCTTGCCGTTCAGGAACAGGTCGTTGGCCGGGTCCTCGGCCATGCGGACGTGGGTGGTCATGGCCAGGGCGATGATGCCGCAGAACATGGTGACGGCGAGGATGCCCATCAGCGCGAGCGTGGTCGCCGCGTTCTTGCTCTTCGGCTTACGGAAGGCGGGCACGCCGTTGCTGATGGCCTCGACGCCGGTGAGCGCGGCACAGCCGGAGGAGAAGGCGCGCAGCAGCAGGAAGACGAGGGCGAAGCCCGCGAGGCCCTGGTGCTCGGGCTTGATCATGTAGTCGGCGGTGGGGGCCTTCATGGTGTCGCCGAGGACCAGCCCGCGGAACGCGCCCCACGCGATCATGATGAAGACGCCCGCCACGAACACGTACGTGGGGATCGCGAAGAGCTTGCCCGACTCCTTCACGCCCCGCAGGTTCATCAGCGTCAGCAGCACGATGATGCCGATCGCGCAGAAGACCTTGTGCTCGACGAAGAAGGGGATGGCCGAGCCGAGGTTCTCCACGCCCGAGGCGATCGACACGGCCACGGTCAGCACATAGTCGACGAGCAGCGCGCTGGCGACGGTCAGGCCCGCCTTGGGGCCGAGGTTGGTGGTCGCCACCTCGTAGTCGCCGCCGCCGCTGGGGTAGGCGTGCACGTTCTGCCGGTAGGACGCCACCACCGTGAACATCAGCACGACGACCGCGAGCGCGATCCACGGGCTGAAGTGGTACGCCGACAGGCCCGCGATCGAGAGGACCAGCAGAACTTCTCCGGGCGCGTACGCGACGGAGGAGAGCGGGTCGGAGGCGAACACGGGGAGTGCGATGCGCTTGGGCAGGAGCGTCTCTCCCAGCCGGTCACTGCGCAGTGCGCGCCCGATCAGGATGCGTTTGGGCACGTCGGTCAGTTTGGACACGCAGAGGATCGTATGCGTTCGAACGGGGGAGCGCCCACCCACCACCCCAGACGTTCGCAGGATGGCCATACGAGGGCGGCGACAGCCGCAGGTACGGGGATCGCGACGTGACGCGCGTCATGCGGAGACGGGTGTCCCGCGAGGTACCGTGGCGGGCGTTTTTCCTGCAATGTCCTGATGCGAAATGCCCTGGCGAGAAAGGGGGCCGGAGAGCGTGTCCGTCGGTCTCCCGTCCGTCATAGCCGCCACCGCCCAGTGGCTGATACGCGCCTATCCCCCGGCCTCCGGCACGCTCAGTGCCGTACTCGCCGAGGCGCAGGCCCGGCAGGCGGCGACCGTGGCCGCCTGGCTGCGGTACCCGACGGCGCTGGACGCCTCGCTGGTCACGCTCGTCGGGCCGGGCGGCGCGGGCCGCCTGGACTGGCTTGTCGGAGCCGACGCCGGTGAACTCGACGCCGACGAGGACGCGTGGCGCACCTGGGTCGACGAGGTCGTGGCGAGCTGGGCCGCCTCGCTGCTCACCGATCCGGCCCTGGCGGCCGCGGCCGTCGCGGCGCTGACCGGGTCCGAGCACCTGGGGGCCGCACCGGTCGAGTTCCGGCGCCTCACGGCCCCGGACACCTACGACAGGGACGCGGCTCCCCTGCTGCGCCACCCGGACCTGGTGCGGCCCGTCGCCGAACTGCACCGGGCGGGGCTCGTCGAGCGGCTGCAGGCCGACGCGGTGGGCGCCGACTGACGGCGCATGCCGCGGCCCTGGGCCACCCGTCCCACCCACCCGCATACGCCGTGCCCGCGCGCCCCGGCGCCACCGGACGCGCGCGAGCACCGGTGAGCGCCGGGCGCGCCGCCGGACGGCGCACGTCCGCCGCGCGATCGGTGCTGCCTCCGATCAAACGTGTACGCGGATGAGGGCAACGCAAGGGTTGCGTCATAAGCTCGTCAACGGGCAATGCCGTATGTGCTTGCCCCGTTGTTGCCCGGCCGACTGAGAGAGAAGAGTGAGCAGGGTGTTTTCGCAGGTCAGCGAGATGACGAGGACTGCGGGGTAAAGGTCAGGTGCACATCGTCATCATGGGCTGCGGACGAGTGGGCTCCGCTCTCGCGCAGACCCTGGAGCAACAGGGGCACACGGTCGCCGTGATCGACCAGGACCCCACGGCCTTCCGCCGTCTGGGCTCCGGGTTCGGCGGCCGCCGCGTCACCGGTATCGGCTTCGATCAGGACACCCTGCGCGAGGCCGGCATCGAGGAGGCGGGCGCCTTCGCCGCCGTCAGCAGCGGCGACAACTCGAACATCATCGCCGCCCGCGTGGCCCGCGAGATGTTCGGCATCGAGAACGTCGCGGCCCGGATCTACGACCCCCGCCGCGCCGAGGTCTACCAGCGCCTCGGCATCCCGACCGTGGCGACGGTCCGCTGGACCGCCGACCAGATGCTGCGGCGGCTGCTGCCGTCCGGCGCCGAGCCGCTGTGGCGCGATCCCACGGGCGGTGTGCAGCTCGCCGAGGTGCACACCTCGCCGGCCTGGGTCGGCCACAGGGTCAGCCGGCTCCAGGAGGAGACGGGTGTCCGGGTCGCGTTCCTGACCCGGCTGGGCGAGGCGATTCTGCCGACCTCGCAGACCGTGCTGCAGGAAGGCGACCTCGTCCACGTGATGATGCGGACGGACGACGTCGAGAAGGTGGAAGCGGCGTTCGCCGAGGGTCCTGAGGAGGGCGGTCACTGATGAGGGTCGCCATTGCCGGAGCCGGCGCGGTGGGCCGTTCCATCGCCGGCGAGCTGCTGGAGAACGGGCACGAGGTCCTTCTCATCGACAAGGCGCCGACCGCCATCTCGGTCGAGCGCGTACCGCAGGCGGAATGGCTGCTCGCCGACGCCTGCGAGATCACCTCGCTCGACGAGGCGGCGCTGCAGCGCTGCAACGTGGTCATCGCGGCCACGGGTGACGACAAGGTCAACCTCGTCGTCTCGCTGCTCGCGAAGACCGAGTACGGGGTCCCGCGGGTCGTCGCCCGCGTCAACAACCCCAAGAACGAGTGGCTGTTCAACGAGGCGTGGGGCGTCGACGTCGCCGTCTCCACGCCGCGCCTGATGTCGGCCCTGGTCGAGGAGGCGGTGAGCGTCGGCGACCTGGTCCGCCTGCTCCGCTTCAGCCACGGCGACGCCAACCTGGTCGAACTGACGCTTCCGCCCGAGTCGGCCCTGGCCGGCACGCAGGTCGGCGACGTCGAGTGGCCCGAGGACACGTCGCTGGTGACGATCATCCGCGGCAACCGCGTCCTCGCCCCTTCCCAGGAGGACTCCCTGGAGGCGGGCGACGAGCTGCTGTTCGTAGCCGCCCAGGCCCGCGAGGAACAACTCGAGGACCTGCTGTCGGTACGCCAGGAGGACACGGCCGGCTGACGCGAGTCGCTGCGGGCAATCGTGCCGCTGGGGCGGCACGGGTGGGCGCAGCGGCACCCCGCCGACGGCGGGCAACAGGCAACGACGGAGGGGCCCCGGAAATCTTCCGGGGCCCCTCCGTCGTACGAGTCCGTACCGTCCGCGCGGCCCTACGCCTCGCGCCGATGCCGCCCCGCCGTCGTCTTACGGTCCGGCTCCGCCTGCTCGGCACCCCCCGGCGTCGCCGACTCCTCCGCCTCCCTCGCCCGCTCCTCCGCCTCCATCTCGGCGAAGACATCGATCGGCGCGGGCGCCTTGGCGAGGAACACCCAGGTCAGCCAGACCGCCAGCAGGAACGGCGGGATCTTCAGCGCCACCAGGATCCAGCCGAGCTGGGTCGTGTCGGCCCACCAGTAGAGCGGGAAGAGGATCGCGCACTTGGCGAGGAGAATCAGCCCCCAGGCCCAACTTGCCTTCGCATACGCCTTCTTGCGGCCGGGGTTCCGCTTCCGCCAGGAGAGGTTCTCCTTGAAGACCGGGCCGAGGATGAGGCCGATCAGCGGAACGCCCGCGAGCGTCGTGATGATGTAGGCGAGGCCCAGGCCGAGCGTGTAGAGCATGCCCGGCAGATAGAAGTCCTTGGCGTTGCCGGTCATCATCGCGAAGACCACGCCGAAGGCGACGCCGAAGACACCGCTGAAGGCGTGCTTGACGGTGTCCTTCATGACCAGCCGGACGACGACCAGCAGCAGGGACACACCGAGGGCCGCGATGGCCGACGTGTGCAGGTCCTTGTTGATCGTGTAGATCGTCACGAAGAGCAGGCCGGGAAGCACCGTCTCCACCATGCCCCGCACACCGCCGAAAGCCTCGAAGAGCGCGGCCTCGGTCACTGCCCTGGAGTCGGTGGATTCGGCGTCCCCGTCCGTGGTCCGATGGTCGGTCGGCTTGTCGAGGGACGTCACCGGCTACTCCCGTCCGAGGGGTCTGAGTTCGTACTTCGGGTTGAAGAGCACCCGGCGGCCCCGGCTCATCGAGATCCGGCCCGATGCGATCAGCTTGCGCCCCGGTTCGATTCCCACGATGGAGCGCCTGCCGAGCCACACCACGTCCAGGGCCGCGGAGCCGTCGAAGAGCTCCGCCTCCAGGGCCGGGACCCCGGCCCGCGGTCGCAGGGTGACCGTGCGCAAGGTACCAGTAACCGTCACTATCTGGCGGTCGTGACAGTCGCCTATGCGCGTACAGCCTGCGGTGTCGGCGTCCTCGCGCAGCTCCTCCGACTCCAGGTCCTCCTGGGACGTGGAGAGCCGGTCGAGCATGCGCCGGAAGCGGCCCGCCGGCTTTTCGGAACGAGGAACAACACTCATGACAGGAAGCCTACCGGGGGGCTGTGACACTGGGGGTACCTCCCAGTCCCTTGAGGCGCTGGGGGAGGAACAGGTGCTCATCTGCACTCTTCCCTCTCGGATACCCGGCGGGCCCCACCCTCGAACCGGCAAACGGTCCCCCGGTGGCCGCACCGGCCCGGTGGGCCCCCACAGCCCGGCTCTCACCTCTCGAACCGGTACCCCATCCCCGGCTCCGTGATGAAGTGCCGCGGGTGCGACGGGTCCGTCTCCAGCTTGCGGCGCAGCTGGGCCATGTAGACGCGCAGATAGTTCGTCTCGGTGCCGTACGAGGGCCCCCAGACCTCCTGAAGCAGCTGCTTCTGGCTGACGAGGCGGCCGGTGTTGCGTACGAGGACCTCCAGCAGGTGCCACTCGGTGGGCGTCAGGCGTACGTCGCGGCCGCCGCGGTTCACCTTCTTGGCGGCCAGGTCCACGGTGAAGTCCTCGGTCTCCACGACGACCTCGTCCTCGCCGGTCCCGACGACGGGCTCCGCGCGGCGGACGGCGGCGCGCAGCCGGGCCAGCAGCTCGTCCATGCCGAAGGGCTTGGTGACGTAGTCGTCGGCGCCCGCGTCCAGCGCCTCGACCTTCTCGTCGGAGCTGTGCCGGGCGGAGAGGACCAGGATCGGCACGCGGGTCCAGCCGCGCAGCCCCTTGATCACCTCGACGCCGTCCATGTCGGGCAGTCCCAGGTCGAGCACGACCACGTCGGGGTGGCGGGCGGCGGCCATCCGGAGTGCGCCGGAGCCGTCGGAGGCCGCGTCCACCTCGTATTTGCGCGCCTTGAGGTTGATGACGAGCGCGCGGACGATCTGCGGCTCGTCGTCGACCACGAGCACCCTCGTGGGGGTCTCGGGGTCTCCCCCGGATGAGTGCGGCATGGGGCCTGCCTTTCTTCTGCTGCGGCGGTCGTGGGGGCCGGATGCCGTCGCACGGCCCGATCCTGTCGTACGGCCGGACCCTGCCGCACGGGATCCCGTCGCGCTGCCGGATCCCCCCGTGAGCCGACGAGGGGACGAGATCAAGCCGATGCGGTCGGGGGGACGTTCCGTTCCTTGCGCATGCCGGCTCATGAGTCCTTGCGCATGCCGGGTCACGTGACGGCCTCCGCGGGGAGGTACGGACCGTACTGCGGGCGGGCTGCGACCGCCTGGAGGGTGAGCACCATGGTGAGACCGCCGCCGGGCGTGTCCTCGGCATCGAGCGTGCCGCCCATCGACTCGGCGAAGCCGCGGGCGACGGCCAGGCCCAGCCCGACGCCGGTGCCGCGCGGGGCGTCGCCGTAGCGCTGGAAGGGCTCAAAAATGCGTTCCTTCGCCTCGTCGGGCACGCCGGGGCCGCGGTCGACCACGCGCACCTCTACGCGGTCGCCGAGCGCACTGGCCGCCACCAGCACCCGCTGCGTGCCCGAGCTGTACTTCACGGCGTTCTCGACGATGTTGGCGACCGAGCGCTCCAGCAGGCCCGGGTCGACGGCCACCATCGGCAGGCTCTCCGGAATGTCCAGGTCCACGCTGTCCTCCGGCACGCCCCCGAGCGCCATCGGCACCACCTCGTCGAGATCGATCTCCCGGATCAGCGGGGTGACCGTGCCGGTCTGCAGCCGGGACATGTCCAGCAGATTGCCCACCAGATGGTCGAGCCGGTCGGCGCCCTCCTCGATGCCCTCGAGAAGCTCCGCCTGGTCCTCCTCCGACCACGCCACGTCATCGGAGCGGAGCGAGGTGACGGCGGCCTTGATGGCGGCGAGCGGGGTGCGCAGATCGTGGCTGACGGCGGCCAGCAGCGCGGTGCGGATGCGGTTGCCCTCGGCGAGCTCCCGGGCCTGTTCGGCCTCGGACTCGAGCCGCTGCCGGTCCAGGATCACCGCGGCCTGGACGGCGAACGCGGCCAGCACCCGGCGGTCCTCGGCGGGCAGGACGCGGCCGGACAGCGCCAGCGCCATGTGGTCGCCGACGGGCACGTCCACGTCCGCCTCCTCGGGACGCTCGACGAGCGGCCTCGGGCCCACACTGCCCGCGCAGGTCCACGGCGCGACGTCGCTCTCCCGCTCCAGCAGCGCCACCGACTCCATGCCGAACGTCTCGCGTACCCGCTCGAGGAGGGCGTCGAGGGTCGTCTCCCCGCGCAGCACACTGCCCGCGAGGAACGAAAGGATCTCCGACTCCGCCCGCAGCCGCGCCGCCTGATGGGTACGGCGGGCCGCCAGGTCCACGACGGAGGCGACCGCGACGGCCACGGCGAAGAAGACGCCGATGGCCACGATGTTCCTCGGGTCGGCGATCGTGAGGCGGTGCAGCGGCGGCGTGAAGAACCAGTTCAGCAGGAACGATCCGACTGCTGCCGAGGCCAGTGCCGGGAACAGCCCGCCGAGCAGCGCGGCGGCCACGGTCAGCGCGAGGAACAGCAGCATGTCGTTGGCCAGCCCGAGATCCGCTTCGACATGCGTGAACAGCAGCGTCATCAGCGCCGGGCCCGCCACGCCCACCAGCCAGCCCCAGATGATCCGGGACCGGCCCAGCCGCGCCCCCCGCGCCACCGGCAGCCCGCGCCCCTTGGCGACCTCGTCGTGCGTGACGATGTGCACGTCCAGGTCGGGCCCCGACTCGCGGGCGACGGTCGCGCCGACACCGGGCCCGAAGACGTACTGCCAGGCCTTGCGGCGCGAGGAGCCGAGGACGATCTGGGTGGCGTTGACGCCGCGGGCGAACTCCAGCAGCGCCGAGGGGACGTCGTCCCCGATGACGTGGTGGAACGTGCCGCCGAGGTCCTCGACGAGGGTGCGCTGGGCCGCCAGCTCCTTGGGCGAGGCGGACGTCAGCCCGTCGCTGCGGGCGATGTAGGCCGCGAGCACCTCGCCGCCCGCGCCCTTCTCGGCCAGGCGCGCGGCTCGCCGAATGAGCGTACGGCCCTCGGGACCACCGGTCAGACCGACCACGATCCGCTCGCGCGAGCCCCATATCTTCGAGACGTGGTGCTCGCTGCGGTACTCCTGCAGGTACTCGTCCACCCGGTCCGCGACCCACAGCAGAGCCAGTTCGCGCAGGGCGGTCAGATTGCCGGGCCGGAAGTAGTTCGACAGGGCCGCGTCGACCTTGTCGGGTTTGTAGATGTTGCCGTGCGCCATCCGCCGCCGCAGCGCCTGCGGCGACATGTCGACCAGCTCTATCTGGTCCGCCCTGCGGACCACCTCGTCCGGGACGGTCTCGCGCTGCCGTACGCCGGTTATGGACTCGACCACGTCACCCAGCGACTCGAGGTGCTGGATGTTGACGGTGGAGACCACGTCGATGCCCGCCGCGAGGAGCTCCTCGACGTCCTGCCAGCGCTTGTCGTTGCGCGAGCCGGGCACGTTCGTGTGGGCGAGTTCGTCCACCAGGGCGACAGCAGGGGCGCGTTCCAGGACGGCGTCCACGTCCATCTCGGTGAAGGTCGTGTCGCGGTACGCGAGCTCCTTGCGCGGGATCTGCTCCAGGCCGTGCAGCATCACCTCGGTGCGCGGCCGGCCGTAGTGCTCCACGAAGGCGACCACGCAGTCGGTGCCGCGCTCCACGCGCCGGTGGGCCTCGGACAGCATGGCGTACGTCTTGCCCACGCCCGGCGCCGCACCGAGGTATATCCGAAGCTTGCCGCGTCCCATGGCCCCATTGTCTTCCCGTGACGGCCGAATACCGCCCGGTCAGCGCTCTGGGGCGGGCCGGTCAGCCTGGACTCGACGGTACCGCCGGGAATCGCGGCTTACGGGCGGGACAGCCGGTCAGGGGCTGTCTTTGACGCAACTCTGATGCCCGCATTGCGGGCATCGGCCCGCGGCGCAGCCGTAAGCCCCCGACAGCGGACGCGGCCTCGCGCCGGAAAGGCCGATGGGCCGCACCCGAGGGATGGGTGCGGCCCATCGGCCTTCGGCGACTAGACGCCGGCGCGCAGCGTCACCGCACCTCGGTGATCTCGGGCCCGCGCGAGAGCTGTCCCATGCCGCCGGAGAAGCGCGAGCCGCTCTGCTCCTCCTGCTGGACTCCTTCGGGCACCATCTGCGCGTCGTTCGGCAGCTTCAGGACGATCGGGTCGCGGGGCGCCATGGGGCCCTCCCCGCGGACGACCACGGTGTCCCGGAAGATCTGCTCCAGCAGGCCGGCCGTCTGCGGCTGCACCGCGCCCTGTCCGGAGATCACTCCGCGCAGGAACCAGCGGGGCCCGTCCACACCGACGAACCGGACCACCTGGAAGCCGCCCGTGCCGTCCGGCAGCTGCACCGGAACCTGCGCGCGCAGCTCCCAGCCGAGCGGGCCCTCGATCTCGTCGACGACACCACCCTGCTTGGTGATGCCGGAGGCGATCTCCTCGCGGACCTCGCCCCAGATGCCCTCACGCTTGGGGGCGGCGAAGGCCTGCAGCTGGATGGCGCTGTCCTGCAGCACCACGGTCGAGGCGACGATCGCGTCGCCCGCGACCTCCACGCGCAGCTCCATGCCCTCGACGCCCGGGACGAGGAGGCCGCCGAGGTCCACGCGGCCCTCGCCGGCTTCCCGTACCTCCGAGCTGTCCCAGGGGCCGTCCGGGCGCGGCGCGGGCTCGAGCCTTACGCGCTCCGCCTCCGCCTCGTCCGCCGCGTCGACGTCGACGACCTGCTCGGTCTCGCTCGCCGCGTCCGCCGCGTCCTCGGCGGAACCCCTATTCTTGCGACGTCCGAACACGTCACTGTCCTTCCCGGTCGGATACGACCGAAGCGTATCGATTCCCGCCCACGTGCCCATCAGCGCCGCCCACGGCGGCGTGACCGCCGGTGGACCCGAAGCCCCCTTCGGCCCGCGCCGAGTCGGGAAGATCCGCCACCTCGTGGAAGCGAACCCTCTCGACCTGCTGGACGACCAGTTGAGCAATCCGGTCGAAACGCTCGAACCGCACGGACTCGCGCGGGTCGAGATTCACCACGATCACCTTGATCTCCCCACGGTACCCGGCATCCACCGTCCCTGGGGCATTCACCAGCGCCACACCGAGGCGGGCCGCGAGACCGGACCTCGGATGCACGAAGGCGGCGTACCCCTCGGGGAGCGCCACCGCCACACCGGTGGGCAGGACGGCCCGCTCTCCGGGGGCGAGTTCGCACGGCTCGGTGGTCCGCAGATCGGCCCCGGCGTCACCCGGGTGTGCGTACTCCGGAAGCGGAACGTCGGGGTCGATACGCCGGATCTGTACGACGAGCGGCTCGCGGGCGCCAGCGGTCACGGGTTCACCTCGAAAGCGCGGACGCGGCGGATCTGGTCCGGGTCGTTCATGGCGGCCTGGATCTCGTCGGGGCGGCCGTTCTCGATGAAGTGGTCGACCTTGACCTCGATGAAGACAGCGTCGGCGCGGACCGCGACCGGACCGTCGGGGCCGCCGATCCGGCCGGTGGCCGTGGAGTAGATCTTCCGGCCGGCCACGGCGGTGACCTCGGCCTCCAGATACAGCACCGTGTCGACGGGCACGGGGAGCAGGTAGTCGGTCTCCAGCCGGCCCGTCACGGAGATGATGCGCAGCAGCCAGTTCAGCGAACCCAGCGTCTCGTCCAGCGCGGTGGCCAGCACACCGCCGTGCGCCAGGCCGGGAGCGCCCTGGTGGGCGGGCCGTACGGTGAACTCGGCGGTGACGCTCACTCCGTCCCCGGCGCGGGCCTCCAACTGCAGCCCGTGCGGCTGCTCTCCGCCACAACCGAAACACTGTCCGTAGTGCGCGCCGAGCAGCTCTCCGGGAGCCGGCGCGTCGGGGTGCCGCACGGGGGCCACGGCGTCGGCCGGCGGCGTCAGGCCCGTAGATGTACCACTCACAGGCGCAGACCTTACCCGGAGTATCCCGCCCCGACCGCCCTGGCCTCGGTCCCCCTCCGCCACCGTGCCAAGCTTGACCGCATGGAGCATTCCGTTTCTTCCGCGTCGCCTTACGAAGAGCGTCTGACCGCACCCCGTTCCTGGTGGGTCATCGCCGTCCTGGTCGGGATCGCGATGGCACTCATCCTGCTGCCGTTCGGCACGCTGCCACTGCTGGGCGGACTCGTCGGCGGGACGGCGGTCGCGTCGGTCGTGGTGAGCTCGTACGGCTCCGTGCGCCTCCGGGTCGTGGGCGACTCGCTGATCGCCGGGGAGGCGAAGATCCCGGTGTCGGCGCTGGGCGGGACGGAGATCCTGGACCAGGCGGAGGCCCTGGCCTGGCGGACGCACAAGGCGGATGCCCGCGCCTTCATGCTCCTGCGCGGCTACATCCCGACGGCCCTCCGCGTGGATGTCACCGACCCCGAGGACCCGACGCCGTACCTGTACCTGTCGACCCGGCACCCGAAGCGCCTGGCGGCGGCACTGGCGGCGGTACGGGCGTCGTAACCGGCGCGCACCGCCGCAACGGGCACCCGTCCGGCGCGAGCTCCGCGTCGCCGCGAGGTGGCATGTGCGGCTCCGTGCGCCACCACGTCGCTGTGAAACCGTGAATCCGGGAATCCGGGAATCGGCGACTCTGCCGGTGAAGGGCTACGCGGCCCTCGCTTCCGCGGGGCCGCAGGGCCTCAGAGGTCGAGCTTCTCCGGAAGCTCGCCCAGTTTGATGGCGTCGGCCGGCTTCTCCAGCGGCGGCAGCTGCGGGAGCTCCTCCCAGGGCACCTGACGCTTGCGGAGGCCGCTGCGAATGTGGTCGGCCAGCCTTCTGGTGTCGCGGCGGTTCATGAGCGCCCCGACGGCCGCTCCGACCATGAACGGCATCAGGCTCGGAAGGTTTCTGACCGTCCGCTTCATGATCTGCTGGCGCAGCTCGCGTTTCATGGGGCCGCCGAAGGCGGCACTCAGCGTCGCCGGCTTCTTGACGTCGACATCGCGCTCCTCCGTCCACGACGTCAGATACGCGGCGCTGCGCTCCTTGAGGTTGCCGGGCGGGCGCACGCCGTAGACCTCGTACAGCTCGGCGATCAGCTTCAGCTCGATCGCCGCGACGCCGGTGATCTCGGCTGCCAGCTCGGTGGGCATCGCGGGCGGTACGGGCAGCATCGCGGCCGCACCGACTCCCGCACCCACGGTCGAGGACGCCTTGGACGCTCCGGCGACCAGCTTGTCCGCGAGCTCCTCGGGGGTCAGGCCGGGGAACTGCTTCCGGAGAGTCGCGAGGTCGCGCACCGGGACGCGTGGGGCGATCTCGATGATCCGGTCGGCGAGATGGCCCAGGCCCGCCTTGGCCAAGGCTCCGCTCTTCCGTATGCCCTGCCTGACGGCGGCCGTTCGGCGCCCGGCCGGGCGCGTCTCGCCGTCCGCCGCCGAGACGTCCTCAGCCCGCTCCAGGGCCCCTGCCGGGCCGCCGGCGTGGGCCGGTTCGAGCGAGGCCGAGGCCTTTCGGCCTCGCTCGTCGTCACGCACGCCGTCAGACGGGCCACCGACCGCTTCCGCAGGGCGGAAGCGGCGCTTCCAGGGCGGAGTCGAGCCTGTCACGGCCGAGCCTGCTCAGTCGCAGTCGCGGCAGATCGGCTGGCCGTTCTTCTCGCGGGCCAGCTGGCTGCGGTGATGCACCAGGAAGCAGCTCATGCAGGTGAACTCGTCCTGCTGCTTCGGCAGGACCCGGACGGCCAGCTCCTCGTTCGAGAGGTCCGCTCCGGGCAGCTCCAGGCCCTCTGCGGCCTCGAACTCGTCTACGTCGACCGAGGAAGTCGACTTGTCGTTCCTCCGGGCCTTCAGCTCTTCAAGGCTGTCGGAGTCGACGTCGTCGTCGGTCTTGCGTGGGGTGTCGTAATCCGTTGCCATTTTCGCTCTCCCCCTCTGGGTGTCTGTGGTGTCTCAGCGCACGTAACGCGTGAGAGGCCGGACTTGTGCCCGACCCGAGGCGGAGATTTTGCCTCACATCAAGGTCTGTTACTCAATCGACACCCAACCGGACTCCGAACGAGTGATCGGCTTGGATGGCGAAGGTGACCGTACACGGTCCGAACATCACACTTCACGGGCGCCACCCCGTGTACTTCCCGTGATCAGGACCCCCGAAAACCCGCACGTAACCGGCTTTCCGACCAACTTCTTGATCACGGAGCGTATATGGCCGGAAATCTGCTCCTGTGATCGATCACACACGATCCGCTCGGGAACAGGCCCAGAAAATTCCGCGCAAAGCGAACAGGCCCGGCGTGTCGCCACAGAGGCGTTATTCCGCGTGTCGTGCGACACCTCGGGCCTCCTCAGGAGGGGAGTGTGACCCTCATCACGAGCCCACCTCCCTCGCGAGGCTCCGCGACGATACGACCACCGTGGGCGCGCGCCACAGACCGTGCGATGGACAGGCCGAGCCCCACACCCTTGTCGCTGCCGGTCCGCTCCGTACGCAGCCGCCGGAACGGCTCGAAGAGGTTGTCGATCTCGTACGCGGGCACGACCGGGCCCGTGTTGGAGACCAGCAGGACCGCCTGGCCGTGCTGCGCCTCCGTGGTGACCTCGACCCAGCCGTCGTCGGGGACGTTGTAGCGGACGGCGTTCTGGACGAGGTTCAGCGCGATCCGCTCCAGCAGGACGCCATTGCCCTGAACGACAGCTGGTGCGCATTCTCCGCGGATCGCGACGCCTCCCGCGGCGGCCTCCTCCCGGACCTGCTCGATGGCGCGCGAGGCGACCTCGGCGAGGTCGACCGGCTTGCGTTCGACTATCTGGTTGTCACTGCGGGCCAGCAGCAGGAGGCCCTCCACGAGCTGCTCGCTGCGCTCGTTGGTCGCGAGCAGTGTCTTGCCGAGCTGCTGCAGCTCCGGCGGTGCGTTCGGGTCGGAGAGCTGGACCTCGAGCAGTGTGCGGTTGATCGCCAGCGGCGTGCGCAGCTCGTGCGACGCGTTGCCGACGAAGCGCTGCTGGGCCGTGAAGGCCCGTTCCAGACGCTCCAGCATGTCGTCGAAGGTGTCCGCGAGCTCCTTGAGCTCGTCGTCCGGACCGTCCAGCTCGATCCGCCGGGACAGGTCGCTGCCGGCCACCTGGCGCGCGGTGCGGGTGATCCGGCCGAGCGGCGAGAGCACGCGGCCCGCCATCGCGTACCCGAAGGCGAAGGCGATCACGGCGAGGCCGAGCAGCGCGAGCAGCGAGCGGCTGAGCAGATTGTCCAGGGCGGCCTGGCGCTGGTGGTCGATGCACGTGTTGATCGCGGAGTTGAACTCGTCCAGTGTCAGCTTGACGTCGGCCACGTCAGGACACATCTGGCTCGAGACCTTGATGTCCGTACCGTCAACGATCTTGAACGGAGGCTCGTTGCCGACGTTCAGCGCCTGGGCGGCGAGCAGATAGATGATCGACAGCAGCAGGATGCCGGCGATCAGGAACATCCCGCCGTAGAGCAGCGTGAGCCGTATCCGGATCGTCGGGCGCAGCCACGGGAAGGGCGTTTCGGGACGTCGGGGGTCCCAGGTGGGCTTCGGTGGCGCCGCGGGCGGCGCGGGCGTAGTGGCCATGGACGGGGCTCAGATCCGGTAACCGGAGCCGGGGACGGTGACGATGACGGCGGGTTCGCCGAGCTTGCGGCGCAGCGTCATCACGGTGACACGCACGACGTTGGTGAAGGGATCCGTGTTCTCGTCCCAGGCCTTCTCCAGCAGCTGCTCGGCGGAGACGACCGCGCCCTCGCTGCGCATCAGCACTTCCAGCACGGCGAACTCCTTGGGCGCGAGCTGGACCTCCTTGCCCTCGCGGAAGACCTCGCGGCGGTTGGGGTCGAGCTTGATGCCCGCGCGCTCCAGGACGGGCGGCAGCGGGACGCTCGTACGGCGTCCGAGAGCGCGCACACGCGCGGTGAGCTCGCTGAACGCGAACGGCTTGGGCAGGTAGTCGTCCGCACCGATCTCCAGGCCCTCGACGCGGTCGCTGACGTCGCCGGAGGCGGTGAGCATCAGGACGCGGGTCGGCATCCCGAGTTCGACGATCTTGCGGCACACGTCGTCGCCATGGACGAGCGGGAGGTCGCGGTCCAGGACGACCACGTCATAGTCGTTGACTCCGATGCGCTCCAGGGCGGCCGCACCGTCGTACACGACGTCGACGGCCATGGCCTCCCGGCGCAGTCCGGTGGCCACCGCATCGGCGAGCAGCTGCTCGTCCTCGACGACGAGTACGCGCACGTCGCTTGTCCTTCCTCTGTCACCCGCAAGGCCCAAGGGCGCACGCGGGCACGGTCCGTCGTGGGATGAGGCCTCCATCCTGCCTCTTTCGGCCGTAAACCGGCTGTAAGGCGGGTGTGCTCACAGGAATGCGCGGAATTTTTCGCGTGACGGAGGTTTCCCCGGAAGTCCGCTGGGGGTAGGACCACCTACACCCGCGATCACGCTTTGCATGTGGCGTGCCACCGATCGCTTTCCGCAGAGCGACAAGAGACGTGATCGCCCCTTCCACGGGCACACCCCCGTGCCACCGACCCACGACCCAGGACGAGGGGCGCAGCATGGACGCATTCACCACGGGACTTCTGCAGCGCATAAAGGCGACCGAGACCGATCTGACCCGGGCTCGCGAGACGGGCGACGACTTCCTTGTGGAGGTCGAGCAGGGAGAGCTGGACGACCTGCGCCGCCTGGCCGCCGAGCACGGCGTGGAGGTCGGCGCGTCACGCGCCTGAATCCGCTCGCGGGAAGGGCCCCCGGCAGGTGCTGCCGGGGGCCCTCTCGTGTGCGGTTCCTCAGGGCGCGGGGCCCTCAGTCGTGCCAGGCCCCCAGCTCGTCCAGACGGGCCTGGAGCGGCTCGAACAGACCGGGCGGCGCCGCGATCGTCAGGTCGGTCGAGGGGGCGTCTCCCGGGCGGCCGCCGGTGAGGGCGCCCGCCTCGCGGGCGATCAGCTCGCCGGCCGCGTAGTCCCAGGGGTTGAGCCCGCGCTCGTAGTACGCGTCGAGCCGCCCCGACGCGACATCGCACAGATCGATCGCCGCCGAGCCGCCCCGGCGTATGTCCCGCACCTGCGGGATCAGCTGCCGGACGACCTCGGCCTGCTGGGTGCGGCGCTCGACGCGGTAGCCGAAGCCGGTGCCGACCAGGGCGAGCTCGAGGGCGGGAGCGGGCCGCACGTGCGCGGGCCTGTCGTTGAGGTACGCGCCCTGTCCCAGGACCGCACGGCAGGTCTCGCCGCGCATCGGCGCGTGCACGACGCCGACGAGCGTCTCGCCGCCCTTGCGCGCGGCGATCGACACCGCCCAACTCGGCAGCCCGTACAGGTAGTTGACGGTGCCGTCGAGCGGGTCTATGACCCACTGCACCCCGCTGGTGCCCTCGATGTTCGCGCCCTCCTCGCCGATCACGCCGTCGTCGGGACGGCGGTCGGCCAGCAGGCCCGTGATCAGCTTCTCGGACGCGATGTCCATCTCGGTGACCACGTCGACGGCGCTGGACTTGGTGGCGGCGACGCCCAGGTCTGCGGGGCGTCCGTCGCGCAGGAGCTCGCCGGCCCTGAGGGCTGCATCGAGCGCGAGCTCCAGCAGTTCGGCCTTCAGCTGGTCTGTCAACGGATCTCCTTGAGCTGGGTCGTCACCGGCGTATGCACGGTCTGGGTCCTCACCGGGGTTGCACCGGCCGGAAAGTCACGCGGGCCTGTCACGCGTACGGGCTGTCGGCGCCCGCGGCCGCGGGCTTCGGCCCGCGGGCCGGACAGCAGCCCACCGGGCACAGGTCATGGCTCGGGCCCAGCGCACCGAGGGCGCAGCGCTCCACGGAGCGCCCGCTCTCGGTGGCGGCGCGTTCCAGGACGAGCTCACGCACCGCGGCGGCGAACCGCGGATCGGCTCCGACGGTGGCGGAGCGGCGGACCGGCAGGCCCAGCTCCTCGGCCTTGGCCTTGGCCTCGGTGTCGAGGTCGTACATGACCTCCATGTGGTCGGAGACGAACCCGATCGGGGCCATCACGACCGCCGGGGCCCCGGCCCCGTTCAGCTCCTCCAGGTGATCGCAGATGTCCGGCTGCAGCCAGGGGATGTGCGGAGCGCCGGAGCGTGACTGGTAGACGAGCCGCCAGGGATGATCGATGCCGGTCTCCTCGCGCACCGCGTCCGCGATCAGCCGGGCGACGTCCAGGTGCTGCTTCACGTACGCACCGCCGTCGCCGTGGTCCTCGACGGGCCCGGAGGTGTCCGCGGCCGAGGTCGGGATGGAGTGCGTCGTGAAGGCGATGTGCGCCCCGTCGCGCACGTCCTCGGGCAGCTCGTCCAGGGAGCTCAGGACGCCCTCGGCCATGGGCCGCACGAAGCCGGGGTGGTTGGAGTAGTGCCGCAGCTTGTCGATCTTCGGCAGCTCCAGGCCCTCTGCCTCCAGGGCGGCAAGGGCGTCGGCGAGGTTCTCGCGGTACTGGCGGCAGCCCGAGTACGACGCGTAGGCGCTGGTCGCGAGCACGAGGATGCGGTGGCGGCCGTCGGCGACCATCTCGCGCAGGGTGTCGGTGAGATAGGGCGCCCAGTTGCGGTTGCCCCAGTACACCGGCAGGTCCAGGCCGTGGTCGGCGAAGTCCTTGCGCAGGGCGTCGAGCAGGGCGCGGTTCTGGTCGTTGATCGGGCTGACCCCGCCGAACAGGAAGTAGTGCTGCCCGACCTCCTTCAGGCGCTCCTTGGGGATGCCGCGGCCACGCGTCACGTTCTCCAGGAACGGGACGACGTCGTCGGGGCCCTCGGGGCCGCCGAACGACAGCAGCAGAAGGGCGTCATAAGGGGCGGGATCGAGCACTCGTGACATGCCTCCGATCCTGCCACCCCCCACTGACAGCCGGAAAACGGGCTTGTGAACGCCGACACCGCCGCGCACCGACCGGCTACGGCACAACCCTCGCACCCGTAATCTGTATCAGCCAGTTACACGCCTTACCGACGCCCGCCGGAGTCCTCGTTGCCCAGCCCCTACCGCGCTCTCTTCGCCGCCCCCGGCACCAAGGGGTTCTCGGCCGCAGGCCTTCTCGGACGGATGCCGCTGTCGATGATGGGCATCGGCGTCGTGACGATGATCTCGCAGCTCACGGGGCGGTACGGCCTCGCGGGCGCGCTGTCGGCGACCATCGCGCTGTCGGCCGCGGTGATCGGCCCGCAGATATCCCGGCTCGTCGACCGGCACGGGCAGCGCCGGGTGCTGCGGCCCGCGACGCTGGTGGCGCTGGCCGCGGCGGCCGGCCTGCTGGTGTCCGCCCACTTCGAACTCCCGGACTGGCTGCTGTTCGCGTTCGCGGCCGGCATCGGGTGCGTACCGAGCGTCGGCTCGATGATCAGGGCGCGCTGGGCCGCCCTCTACGGGGGCACTCCCCAGCTCCACACCGCGTACTCGTTCGAGTCGGTGATGGACGAGATCTGCTTCATCTTCGGGCCGATCATCTCGATCGGCCTGTCCACGGTCTGGTTCCCGGAGGCAGGGCCGTTCCTTGCCGCCGCGTTCCTCGCCGCAGGGGTCTTCTGGCTGACGGCCCAGCGCGCCACCGAGCCCGTACCGCACCCCCGCGAGCACCACACCCGCGGCTCGGCGCTGCGCTCCACGGGCCTCCAGGTCCTCGTCGCCACGTTCGTCGCCACCGGCGCGATCTTCGGCTCGGTCGACGTGGTGACCGTCGCCTTCGCCGAGGAGCAGGGCCACAAGGCGGCGGCGAGCCTGGTGCTCGCGGTGTACGCGGCGGGCTCGTGCGTCGCCGGCGCCGTCTTCGGGCTGCTGCACTTCACCGGCCGTCCCGCGAGGAGGTGGCTGCTGGGCATATGTGCGATGGCGGTGAGTATGATCCCCCTCCTACTGGTCGGGAACCTGCCGTTTCTGGCCGTGGCGCTGTTTGTCGCGGGCCTGTCCATCGCACCCACGATGATCACGACGATGGCCCTCGTCGAGCAGCACGTACCACGCGCACAACTGACCGAGGGCATGACCTGGGTGAGCACAGGTCTCGCGGTCGGCGTCGCGCTCGGCTCCTCCGCGGCCGGCTGGGTGATCGACGCCGCCGGTGCGGACGCCGGGTACGGGGTTCCGGCGGTGTCCGGAGCCGTCGCGGCGGCGGTCGGTTTCCTCGGGTACCGCCGGCTCAGTCAGCCGGTGCCTGTGCGGGGAGGGGCCCAGCGGCATGGCGAACGGGAAGAGCGGCACGTGGCGTAACTGGGCGGGGAACGTCACCGCCCGTCCGGTACGGGAGGCCACTCCCGCATCGGTGGAGGAGCTCGCCGACGCCGTACGGAAGGCCGCCGAGGACGGCCTGAAGGTGAAGGCGGTCGGCACCGGCCACTCCTTCACCTCGGCCGCCGCGACCGACGGCGTGTTGATCCGGCCCGAACTGCTCACCGGCATACGCAGGATCGACCGCGAGGCCGGCACCGTCACCGTGGAGGCGGGAACTCCGCTGAAGCGGCTGAACGCGGCCCTGGCCCGGGAGGGCCTGTCGCTCACGAACATGGGCGACATCATGGAGCAGACCGTCTCGGGCGCGACCAGCACGGGCACCCACGGCACGGGCCGCGAATCTGCCTCGATCGCCGCGCAGATACGCGCCCTCGAACTGGTGACGGCCGACGGCTCGGTCCTCACCTGCTCCGAGAAGGACAACCCTGAGGTGTTCGCGGCGGCCCGAATAGGCCTGGGCGCGCTCGGCGTCGTCAGCGCGATCACCTTCGCGGTCGAGCCGGTCTTCCTGCTGACCGCACGTGAGGAACCCATGGCCTTCGACGAGGTCATGTCCCGCTTCGACGAACTGCACGCGGAGAACGAGCACTTCGAGTTCTACTGGTTCCCGCACACCGGCAACTGCAACACCAAGCGGAACAACCGCAGCGCCCGCCCGGTCGCCCCGGTCGGCAGACTCAGCGGCTGGTTCGAGGACGAGTTCCTCTCCAACGGCCTCTTCCAGGCGGTGAATTCGCTGGGCCGGGCCGTCCCCGCGACCATCCCGTCGATCGCGAAGATCTCCAGCCGTGCCCTGTCCGCCCGGACGTACACGGATATTCCCTACAAAGTCTTTACAAGTCCGCGCCGGGTGCGCTTCGTCGAGATGGAATACGCCGTCCCGCGCGAGGCCCTGGTCGAGACGCTCCGTGAACTGAAGGCCATGGTCGACCGCTCGGATCTGCGGATCAGCTTCCCGGTCGAGGTGCGTACCGCGCCCGCGGACGACATCACACTCTCCACGGCGTCGGGCCGCGAAAGCGCCTATATCGCCGTACACATGTACAGAGGCACGCCTTATCAGGCGTACTTCACGGCCGCGGAGCGGATCTTCACCGCGCACGACGGACGGCCGCACTGGGGCAAACTACACACACGCGACGCCGAGTACTTCGCCGCGGCGTACCCGCGGTTCGGCGAGTTCACGGCGCTGCGCGACCGCCTCGACCCCGAACGGCGCTTCGGAAACGACTACCTGAGGCGGGTTCTGGGCGACTGAGCAATTAAGCCCATTTCCGGGGACTTTGTGAGGTGCGCCACGCGCAACGCGCGCGAACCCGCCATCCTGCGGCCAACTACGGCCCCCTGATAGAAGTTGGCTGGCGTGCCGCTCCACCCGAGTGGCCCCGAATGGAGTAGTGTTGCGAGCCCTGGGTCCGGTCTCCCGCCAGGGTGCCCGGGTCCATCCAGGACTGCCGGGAGGGGGCTCGATGCACAGGGTGACCAAGTTGGTCACTGAGCGTTGCGATTAGGTAACCGTGCCATAACGGCGATCCAGGGCCCGTGCCCGACACGCCGGGCAACTCGGCAAGGTTGTGGCAGGCTGCACCCGGGCAGGCCACACTCGACTAGCGGAAGCAGCGACGCACGTGACGTCGGCAGGCACCACCCGGGAGGTCCCCATGCCCGAACTGCGTGTCGTGGCCGTCTCCAATGACGGCACACGGCTGGTGCTGAAAGCTGCGGACAGCACGGAGTACACGCTTCCGATTGACGAACGGCTCCGCGCCGCCGTGCGCGGCGACCGTCCCCGCCTCGGCCAGATCGAGATCGAGGTGGAGAGCCATCTCCGCCCCCGTGACATCCAGGCGCGGATACGTGCCGGTGCCACCGCGGAGGAAGTCGCCCAGCTCGCGGGCATCCCCGTCGACCGCGTCCGGCGCTTCGAGGGTCCTGTACTGGCCGAGCGCGCCTTCATGGCCGAACGAGCCCGCAAGACCCCGGTGCGGCGCCCCGGTGAGAACGCGGGCCCCCCGCTCGGCGAGGCCGTCCAGGAGCGGCTGCTGCTGCGCGGTGCCGAGAAGGACACCGTCCAGTGGGACTCGTGGCGCCGCGACGACGGCACCTGGGAGGTCCTGCTGGTCTACCGGGTCGCGGGCGAACCCCACTCCGCGAGCTGGACGTACGACCCGCCGCGGCGGCTCGTGCAGGCCGTCGACGACGAGGCGCGCTCGCTGATCGGCGAGTCCGACCTCGCCGCGCCGGAGCCCAGCTTTCCGTTCGTGCCCCGCATCGCCCGGCTGCCGCGCGACCGGCCGCTGGACCGCGCCCTGGAGAGGCCGAGCCTGCCGGCGCAGGCGTCCGAGCCGCCCCAGGAGAGCCTCAGCGGCGACCAGGGCCGCGACTCGCTGACCAGCCTGCTCGAGGCGGTGCCGAGCTTCCGTGGCGACATGGTCGTGCCGGAACGTCCCTCGGCGGCATCCGAGCGTCCCTCGGAGGAGCCGGTGCAGGAGCCGGAGTCCGAGGAGCCGCCGGCACCCGCGGCTTCGGCCGGTTCCGCCTATGCGGACGTGCTGATGCCGCGCTCGGTGAGCAGTCACCGTGACCGTCTCGTCGGCGCCACCGACCGTCAGGCCGAGGCGGACGGCGTCCGGCCGGGCCGTCGCGCGGCGGTCCCGAGCTGGGACGAGATCGTGTTCGGCACGAGAAGGAAGAAGCAGGAGTAGCGGGGCCGGAGCAGCGCGGCGGCGTCGTACGCCTGCGTCGCTCCTGCCGCCGTCACGCAGAGGGACCCGCACCGATCAGGTGCGGGTCCCTCTGCGTACATGCCCCTGGGGATACGTGCCTTCTGCGCGGGCAGATGCGTCAGCCCGCCTCGGGACCCGTCGCCACCGGTCGTGACGCATCCGACGACCACTCGGACCACGAGCCCGCATACAGCGATGCCGGAATGCCGGCGACCGTCAGGGCCAGTACCTCGTGGGCCGCCGAGACACCGGAGCCGCAGTACACACCGACCTCGGAAGCCCCGGACGCGCCCAGGGACTTGAAGCGCGCGGCCAGCTCCTCGGCCGGCAGCAGGCGCCCGCCCTCCGCGGCGTTCTCCGCGGTCGGCGCGGAGACGGCGCCCGGGACATGACCGCCGACCGGGTCGATCGGCTCGACGTCACCGCGGTAGCGCTCCGCGGCGCGAGCGTCCAGGAGCAGACCCGTGCGGGCCAGCGCGGCGGCGCCGTCCGCGTCGAGCAACCCCATCGCGCCGGGCACGGGCTCGAACGTCCCCGGCTCCGGCAGCGGGATCTCGGTGTCGAGCGGGCCCTCCCATGCGGCGAGGCCGCCGTCGAGGACCCGCACCGAAGGATGGCCCGTCCAGCGCAGCAGCCACCACGCCCGGGACGCGGCCCAGCCCTGTCCGCCGTCGTACGCGACGACCGGGGTGTCGGGCGAGACGCCCGCCCGGCGCATCACCGCACCGAACCCGGCCACGTCCGGCAGCGGGTGGCGGCCGCCCGCGCCGGGCGGACCCGCCAGCTCGGCGTCGAGGTCGACGAAGACCGCTCCGGGGATGTGCCCGGCCTCGTATGCGGCCCGGCCGTCGAAGGGGGCCGACCCCTTGGCCGTGGTCAACTGCCAGCGGACGTCGAGCAGCACCGGCGGGTGACCACTCGCCAGTTCTTGTGCCAGTTCGGAGGCGGAGATGATGGCATTCATGGCTCCATCCTTGCGCACGGGGTGGCCGTGACGCCCGGGTCCGGCTAACGTGCCGCCGGACGGGTCCGAACACGCCCAGTGCGGGTCCGGGCACGCGCTGTACAACTGATGGACATCGCGCGGCCACGACCCGGGAACCGATGAGCAACGAGAACACGGGCATCCTCACGCCACAAGCCCCTCCGACACGGCGCGGCCGAGGCGCAGGCCACGGCAGGGAGTGCGAGCATCTGCCTGACGGGGTGGCGACCGCAGGATGGCGCAGGGCGACGCGTACGTGGAGCGTTGGCGCGTACGTGAAGCGTGGCAGCGAGCACGACCGACGGCAGCAGGCGACGGACTATCAGGTGGCGGTGCGGATGAGTGGCGAGGGCCCGTTCCGTATCCGGCGACACCGAAGGGGTCGAGGAGAGCGTGACGATGACCGAGGCGCGGGGGTCCGAGGACCGGCAGGACGACTCCGGCCGCGCACGGCGCACACTCGGTGAACCTTGCTGGGTGAGTCTGATGGTGCACGGCATGGAGGCCACCCAGGAGTTCTACGGGGAACTGTTCGGCTGGGAGTTCCGCCCCGGACCTCAGCAATTGGGGCCGTACGTCCGGGCCCTGCTCGACGGCGAGGAAGTGGCCGGCATCGGCCGGATGGTCGGGGGCCGGCAACTGCCCGTCGCCTGGACTCCGTATCTGGCCGCGGACGACGTGGACGCGACGGCCGCGACCGTGCGCCACTGCGGCGGCACCGTCGGGGTCGGCCCGCTGGACGCGGCCGCCGCGGGGCGCATGGCCATCGCATCGGACCCGGCGGGTGCGGTGTTCGGCATCTGGCAGGCCGCCGCCCATCTGGGCATGGCCGTGAGCGGAGTGCCGGGTGCCCCCGCCTGGAACGAACTCATGACCCAGGACACCGCGAGCGTCGCAAGGTTCTACCAGTCCGTGTTCGGATACAAGGAAGAGGCGGTCGTCTCGGCCGACTTCGACTATGTGACGCTGCATCTGGACGGCCGCCCGGTGGCGTCCATCCACGGCGTGGGGCGTGCGCTGCCGCGGGACCGCGGCGCCCACTGGATGACGTACTTCGAGGTCGCGGACGTCGACGAGGCGGCGGAACACCTGACCGACCTGGGCGGACATGTGCTGCAGCCGCCACACGACGGGGAGAGGGGGCGGACGGCGGCGGTGGCTGATCCGGAGGGCGCGGTGTTCACGCTCGTACGGACGGCGCTCTGAGACGAGCCGATGTGTTTCGGCCGGTTCGGGCGAGGACCATCCTGGCAACCCCGGCGACGGCCGGCGCACGACGAGCCGCCGCGAAGAAACCGCTTGCTCTCGCAATCCCGCTGATCTTCATAGTCGATTCGGCAGATCTTGCGTAGTCGATTCAGCAGATCTACTGATGTCCAGCCCTTCTGTGCGAGGCAGGATGACCCGCGGCCTGGATGCGTGGCCACCGGCTGGCGGCCCGTCGGTCACGGGTTCTCGAATGCAACGAGGTACCGGGGTGGAACAGCTCTCCTCCGCTCCTCATGCCGGGGCCGCTGCCCGGCTCCCTGACACCTCGTGGAGACTTCATGACCGACTGGCCTGCCCGGACCTACGGGATCTACGCGCGTCATCGGGAGGTGCTCGACCGGGCGGTCCGGGCGATCGACGCCGGAGAACGCGTGTCACCGTTCGGATCCGACGGGCATGCGATGCCCCGGGGACGAGCGGCGTGGCTGGGTGAGGCCGCGTTCCAGACCCTCCGGGGCCGGGTCCTCGATCTGGATCAGCCCGGCGCCCGAGGAACGGTGGCCACGGAGTCCTCGCCGTACGGCATCGAACTGGGCGTCTCCTACCCGTACTGCGAGCCGGACGAGCTCGTCCGGGCCGCCGGGCGGGCAATGGCCGGATGGCGTGCGGCGGGCCCGCACGAGCGGGCCGGTGTCGCGGTGGAGATCCTGCACCGGCTGAGCGACCGCAGCGTGGACATGACCCACGCTCTGCACCACACCACCGGGCAGTCCTTCGCCACGGCCTACCGGACCGGCGGTCCGGCGGCGCTGGACCGCGCCCTGCAGGCCGTGGCCCATGCCTTCGCCGAATCGGTGCGCAGCCTCCGTGTTCCGGAGTGGAGCCAGCGACCGGGCAGGAGCGGACGGCCGCTCATACGCGGTGTCCGCACGGTGGTACCGCGGGGGATCTCACTGCTCGTCGGCTGTCCGGTGCTGCCCCTCTGGAACGGCTTCCCGGGGCTGTTCGCAAGCCTCGTCACCGGGAATCCCGTGATCGTCAAGCCGCACGCCGGCGCCGTTCTGCCCCTGGCTCTGACGGTCCAGACGGCCAGGAACGTGCTGGAGCAGGGAGGTTACGACCCCAATGTGATCACACTGGCAGTGGAGGAGCCCGGCGAACAGCTCGTCGCCCGCCTCGCCACAGATCCGGCCGTCCGCATCATCGACCACACCGGACCCGCGCGGTTCGGAGACTGGCTCAGCCGACACGCCCGCCAGGCCACCGTGTTCAGCACCATGGCCGGGCTGAACACCGTGGTGGTGGACTCCACCGACGACTACGAGGGCATGCTGGGCCATCTCGCCGTGGCCCTGTCGCTGTGCGGCGGCCGGCTCAGCACGACGCCGCAGAACATCCTGGTACCCGTGGACGGCATCGAAACCGACAAGGGCCACAAGCCGTTCGAACACTTCTGTTCGGACCTGAGCGACACCCTGGACCGCTTGCTGTCCCACCCGCGGCGGGCCGCCGGCATCCTCGGCGCGATCACGAGCGACACGGTACGAAGCCACCTGACGGAAGCCGCGCGGCACGGCACCGTCGTGCGTCCGTCCCTGCCGGTGCGCCATCCGGACCACGACGCCGCGGACATACGGACGCCGCTGGTGGTCCGGGTGACGGCCGAACAGGAAGAGGTCTACGCACAGGAGTGGCCCGGCCCCGTGTCGTTCGTCATCGCCACCGATTCCACTGTGCACAGTCTGGACGTCTTCCGCAGGACCGTGGGCCGCCACGGCGCGCAGTTCGCGTCCGTCCACTCCACCGACCGCCTGGTCCTCGCCGCCGCGGAGGTGGCCTCTCACGACGCCGGTGCCCACCTGTCGGAGAACCCGAAGGCCTGCGGCCCCATCACCCAGAACGCCATCCTCAGCGATCTGCACGGCACGAGCACGGATCCGGCCGCCTTTCCGCCGCTGACCGACCCCGCCTTCGTCGCCGGGCGCTTCCTCGTCCTGCACGCGCGCCGGCACGCCGTGGAACGTCCCGCCACGGACGAACTCATCGGTGCATAAGCCACGGGCCGCTCCTGGGGGCTCCACCGCGGCCCACGGCGTCGGACTCTCGGAGCCGTGGTGTACAAACGTGCGATGGGCAGAGACCGAATACAGCCTCTTCTTGGGGGATTGCCCGGTCTGGTGGGCCGTCACAGCGACGGCCGGTTTCGGAGAGGATCGCGGTGAGTGCGGCGTACGACAGACCTGAACGGTTCGTGGACAGGGCGCCGTTCGTCAGCCGGTCGCCCGAACTCGACCGGCTGAACTGGGCACTTGCACAGTCGGGAAAGGGCGGTCCTGCGGTCGTCGACGTCACGGGTGAGGCCGGCATCGGCAAGAGCCGGCTGCTGACGGAGTTCGGTGAACGGGCCCGGCATCGGGGAGTGACCGTACTGCGCGGCCGGGCCACGGAGTACGAGCAGCACAGTCCGTTCCAGCCGTTCGCCGACGCCTTCGCTGACCTCCCCCCGCAGGGGCTCCGAGGCTACGCGGTGCCCGCTGAGCTCGCCCCGGTCCTGCGCTGCACGGCCGACGGGCACCCGGGCGGCCCGGAGGGCCGCGCCCCGTTCGGCATCCACCAGGCGATGGCAGCGCTGCTGACGCACCTCGGCGGCGAGGGACTCGTGATGATCCTGGACGACCTCCACTGGGCCGACCCCGCGTCGCTGGAACTGCTCGACCACCTCGTCCGCCACCCGGTGTCCGCGCCGGTGCTGCTGGTCGTCTCCCGGCGCGACCGCCAGGCACCGACCGTGCTGGCCGCCGCGCTGGCCCGAGGGGTGGACACCGGCGCCGTACTCCGGATCCCTCTGGGGCCGCTCGGTGAACAGGAATGCGTCGAAGAGCTGGCAGGAGGTCTACCGCGAGCGCTTGCGGCAGATATCTACGCGGATAGCGTGGGCAACCCGCTGTACTTTCTGGCGCTCCTGCAGGCTCATCGCGGGGCGCGGATTCCGGGGCGGCCGATCGCGAATACCTCGAACCGTGTCGCGTTCGGCGCGCCGGACAGAATCCCCGCGGGCCTCGGAGCGCTGCTGCTCGACGAGTTGTCGCCGCTGAGTCCGCTGGAGCGCCGGACCGTGGAGGCGGTCGCCGTACTCGGCGACCACACCACCGCCGCCATGCTCGGCACGCTCACCGGGGCCCGCTCCACGGAGATCGCGGACACGCTCGACGAGCTGATGCGCCGTGACCTCGTCCGGCCCGGCCTGGGCGGACGCGGGCTGACCCTGCGCCACCCACTCATCCGCACCCTGGTCCACGACGCCATCGCGCCCTGGCGGCGCGAGGAGTACCACAGACTCGCGGCGGCCGAACTGGCGAGACTCGGCGCCCCTGTCACCGAGCGGGCGCACCACCTGGAGCAGTCGCTGACCAGCTGGGACCCCCAGGCGGCCGACCTGCTGACCAAGGCCGCCGAGCAGACCGCCACCACCGCCCCGGCCATCTCGGCGCACTGGCTCGACGCCGTACTGCGGATCCTGCCGGACACGCCGGAACACCTGTCCAGACGCCGTGAGCTCATGCTGCTGCGCGCCCGTGCGCTCGGTGCGAGCGGTGGGCTCAAGGAGAGCCGGGAGCTGCTCCACCAGCTGATCGACATGACCGGCCCCGGCGGCGACGACGCCGTGCGGACCTCCGCGATCGCCCTGTGCTCCCTGATGGAGCGGCTTCTCCACGGCCACCGCGAGGCGGAAGCGCTGCTGCGCCGCGAACTGGCCGGAAAGCCGGGGCCGTCGCCGGCCCAGAGGGTCGAGCTCGGCCTCGAACTGGGTTCCGCCGCGGTCTTCGCCGCCCGCTACCCCGCCGTACGCGAGGAGCTCGCCGAGACGCTCGAAGCGGCCCGTTCGCTCGGCGACAAGATCGGAGAGGCGGGTGCCCTGTCACTGGCCGCCATGGGCGAGGCCTACGAGGGCGACACGGCGGCGAGCCGGAGGTACGCCGAGCTCGCCGCCGGACTGGTGGACACACTGACCGACTCGGACGTCGCCAGCCTGTGCGAGTCCCTGGTCAGACTGGGCTGGACCGAGGCGTTTTTGGAGAACTTCTCGGACACGGAACGGCACGCGGACCGCGGCCTCGGCGTGGCCCGGCGGACCGGCCGGCTGTACATGCTGTCGCAGCTGCTGGTGTGCAAGGCGTACGCCCACTTCAGCACCTGCCGACTCACGACCGCACTGGAGCTGGTCGACGAGGCCGAGCCCGTCGCGCGGGCAGTGGGCAGCGACGAACTGCTGGGCTTCACCCTGGCGTTGAGGTCCTTGATCCTTACGCAGGCGTGTCCGCCGGGAGATCCGCGTCCGCTGGCCGTCGCCGACGAGGCGGCGTCGGTGGCCGGGACGAGCTACACCTGGTGGGGAACCGCCTACTCGTGCCTGCTCGCCTACGCCGCGCTGAGCGCAGGGGATCCGCACCGTGCGCGGGATGTCATGCTGCGGGCCGGCGGGAAGGATCTGCAGCGGCTGCAGCGGTCGATGCGCCCAAGCCATCTGGAACTGCTCGTCACCGCATCGCTGGCCACTGGCGACACGGCGAACGCCGTACGCTGGGCCGAACTCGCCCACGAGGAGGCGAGCCGGCTCGGCCTGGCGGCCAAGCGCGCGTCGGGGTTGCGCAGCCTTGCGCAGGTCGCGGAGCACCGCGGCGACCTGGCCACGGCCGCACGGCTGTACGGCGAGGCCGCGGCCGAGAACGAGAGGTCCGGGACCACGCTGAGAGAGGTGCAGTCCCTGTTGTCCGGCGCCCCGCTCATGAAGGCCATCGGCGACGGCACACGCGCGGCTGCGATGTGGCACAGGGGCCGGCGCCTGGCCGCGGAAGGCGGAGCGGGACTGCTGCTGGGTGTGGCGGAGCGCGTACGCCCGAAAGTGTTCGACGTCCCGTCCGGACCGTCGGACAGGCTGGCCGCTCTGACGTCGCGCGAGCGGGAGATCGCCGAGCTGGTCGCCGAGGGCCTCACCAACCAGGCCGTCGCCTCCAGGCTCTACCTCAGCCCGCGCACCGTCGAGAGCCACCTCGCCCGGGCCTACCGCAAGACGGGAGTATCGTCCCGCGCCGCCCTGGCTTCGCTGGTCACCCGCGATACAGACGCCGGATGAGCGGCACGCCCGCCGCCGGCCGCCGCGTCGTGCGCGGGGCCGGAGGCGAGCGGGGGAAGGGCGCGCTCACACGGTGGCGCGCTCCCGGCAGGCCGGGGGTGTCTCAGGGCAGGCGTGCCGTCAGCCGGAGGAGCCTGGTGACCTGGGTGGCGTTGCCGTTGTCGTCACTGATGAGGGTGAGGCCTGCGATCTGCCCTGAGTGGGCGGACCCGGGCGTGACGAGCAGGCCCTCGTAGTTGTCCATCAGCGGGTTGGACTGGGGCCCCGGGTTGGTCGCACCGAGCGAGGGGCAGGCGCTGACGTCGGCCACGAGGTGCTTGTCCGCCGACAGATCCGTGCCGGAGGTGGCCAGATCGGCCACGTCGGACACGTCGGGGGCCTGTCGCACGGCCGGCACTCCGTACACCCTGGCGGTGTTGCCTACGCCCTGCTGCCAGGCCGCTTCCAGCACCAGCAGTCCTGACCGGCCGTAGGCGGCCACCTCGGATATGCGGTTTCCGGGGTCGACGTCGTAGCCGATCTGCTTCTCGAGCGTGTAACTCCCGCCTGCGCCTGCCCGGTAGACCAGGATGCGGCGGACGGTCGAGGCTCCGGACACCGGTGCGTCGCCGCTGAGTGCGCCTTCCATCACGGCGTAGACGTACCTGCCGCCGGGCGAGATGGCGAGCCCTTCCAGCGTGGCGTTGTACTTCGCCTCGCCCTCGGGGGCCACGCGGAACCGCTTCGGCACCTCGAGCGAGTCCAGCTCCCGGCCCGTGACGCGGTCGAAGATCCGGACCGACGGCTCGGTTTCCGAGCTGACCACGTAGTTGCCGTCAGGCAGTACGGCCACTCCCTCACCGTCGAAGTCGGTTGCGTCGTAAGGGGTACCGTCCGGCTTCGACAACACGAGGTCCCCGACGACGCGAGGGTTCCTGGCGTCGACGAAGAACCACAGACGGGCCAGCTCACCGTCGGCGTGGTCCACGATCGAGACGTATGCCCGGCGCCGGGCGTCGTACGCGAGGGCGGACAGCTCGCCGACCTGGACGCCGTCGACGACCTTTTTGTCGAGGGCGTCGCTGTAGCCCTGGACCCAGCCGGCCGATCCGCACATGAGCGACGTGCCCGGCTCGCTGCTGTTCCCGGATTCCGCGCTCGCGGGGACCACGCCCGCACCGACGACCAGAGCGGGACCGAGCAGAGCGACGGCCCATTTCTGCGTGTATCTGCTGGACAGTCTGCTTGTGCGTACGCGTAGAGACACCGTTTCTCCCGGCTGTTGGGGCATGGGACATCGCCGTCGTTGGCAGGAAAACGCAATCGGCTTGCCGCGGCTGGGCCGGCATGGCTCGCCTGATTTGAATGAGGGCCGTCGAGTCGACTGCCGTCGTCCAGCATGCCCGAATGAATCACGCCCTGACCCTCGTACCTTCCTACAGTATTTGACGCTTTGTGAGCCGCTCTCAACGACGGATTACACGAACTCGAAAGTACGGTGGATTTCCGTAGGGCGACATCCGTAGTTTCACGGATGTCCCCACCGTGGTCCGCGGGCAGACTGTCCGTGGCAGACGGCGAGCGCGCATCACCCATGCGCGGGGGCGACTGCCGCTCGGCATGCCGGGAGAAGGATCTCCCGCAGTGCGCCATGCTGCCGCTTCGGCCTCTTCGCGGCGGGCGGCGCCTGCGGATGCCTTCCGGCGTTGTGCATGGCGCGCTCCCCTCGCGTCATCGCCACGGGCCGGGCAGTGCGCCGACCGGTGGAACCGGTGGCCCCGGTCGGCGCACCTCAGCTCATTTCGGACGGCCGCCGACGACCGCACGACACCGGTATCGGTATCCGGCCGGCTCTCGATTTCGAAACGGTGCCGCATTACGGAGCGGCAACCTCGAGACACCGGATACGCAGTCCGCCGTCTCGCCCATTCACCGACTCGTTCATTCGCCACTCGCTCGTTCACCAACGATGCACGAATTTATGCGAGTTCAAATGAGCGGAGTGAAGCCTCCACCGATGGCACTGGCGAGTTGATAGCCGGCACCAGCGCCGCTGTAGCGGTACTCGGGGTGGTTCTTTCGCTGGTTGAGGCGCTGGTGTCCAGCGTGCGCCTTGGAAGCGCCCGAGGGCTTGAACGCTCGTGCGGCACAATTGGGACATGACGTCTTCCGGAGAACGCGCCGCCTACCGGCGGGTTCCCGGGCTTGTACTGGAGGCCATGGACGCCCGCTTCGAGCGGTACGCGTATCCGATGCACGCCCATCTGCGGTTGCGCCGTGCCGTGCGCTCCTGGCCGAGGGCACGGCACCATCGACGGCGGCCGCCGAGGCCGGCTTCGCGGACCAGGCCCATCTCACCCGGTGGTTCACCCGCACCTACGGTGTCACCCCAGCCGCCTACCGCACGACCAGCACCACACCGCCGCTTCCGCCTCGTGCCCCAGCTCGCGCCAGGACGTCAACCTCAGCGCGTCACGTCTGAAACGCGGCCTGACCGGCCACAGCCTCAGGGCACCGCACCCGTCACACGGACTCGGACAGCGCAGGGGAGCGTGTCTCGGCCGTCGCAGCTGTCATCCGGCGGCGGTGATGCCGACGGCACAGGACCTCGTAGCCGGCCTGGCCCGCAGAGCGGTCCACGTCGCCGATCAGGACCTGTTCGCCCTCGACCACCATGACGCCGTCCACCGTGCGGGCGTTGTGCGTGGCGCGGGCGCCGCACCAGCACAACGCCTCGACCTGCAGCGTCTCGACACGGTCGGCCAGCTCTATCAGGCGCTGGGAGCCGGGGAACAGGGCGGTGCGGAAGTCCGTCGTGATGCCGAAGGCGTAGACGTCCATGCTCAATTCGTCCACCACATCGGCGAGTTGGTCCACTTGATCGCGGGTGAGGAACTGCGCCTCGTCGACGATGACGTAGTCCACCCGCTTGCCGGACTCCAGGTGGTCCACCAGGTAGGCGCTCAGGTCCATTCCGTCGGCGACCTCGACCGCTTCCGTCACCAGTCCGAGACGCGAGGAAAGTCGGCCCTCGCCCGCCCGGTCGCCCTTGGTGAAGACGATCCCGACCAGACCGCGAGCCGACCGGTTGTGCCCTATCTGCAGGGCCAGCGTGCTCTTTCCGCAGTCCATGGTGCCCGAGAAGAAGACCAGTTCGGGCATGGGGATTCGGGGACCTTTCGGCATGGGGGATCGTAAGGGGGAGTTGGAAGGAGGGGCAGCGCGGTCAGGTGCGCACTTCGAGGAGCGGGACCAGCTGTTCGACGGCGGTCATCGAACCGTGGTTGCCGACCATCGCCGACTCCTTCGGTTCGCGCTCCGAGGCGATGATCAGTACGTCGTCACGGGCCGCGGCGACCACGTCCCCGATGCGGGCGTACACGCGCTCGTCGATGTGCGGGCCGAACCATCCGGCCTCGATCGCCTCGTCCCGGCCGGCCACCCAGAACTGCTCGCCGAGCACCTCGCGCCAGACGGTCAGGACGTCCGCCTCGGCGCCCGGCACCGCGTAGACATGGCGGGCGCGGCCCTCGCCACCCAGGAGGGCGACTCCGGCGCGCAGTTCCCAGTCCTCGTCGAAGTCGATGCGGTGCTGCTCGTCGAAGGGGATGTCGATCATGCCGTGGTCGGCGGTGACGTACAGGGCGGTGCGCGGCGGCAGCTGCTCGGCGAGGCGCTGGACGAGCCGGTCGACGTACATGAGCTGGCCGCGCCAGGGGTCGGAGTCGACGCCGAACCGGTGACCCTTGCCGTCCACCTCGGCGTAGTACGTGTAGACCAACGACCGGTCCCCCGCCGCGAGTTGCTCGGCGGCGAGGTCCATGCGCTCCTCGCCGGAGAGGCGGCCGTGGAACGTTCCGCCGCTCAGCGCGATCTTCGTCAGCGGGGTCTGTGCGAACGTCGGGGACGAGACCTGGGCGGTGTGCACGCCCGCCGCGTCCGCGAGCTGGAAGACGGTGGGGTACGGCTGCCAGGCGCGCGGTTCCGTCCAGGGGTTCCAGCGGAGCTGGTTCATCAGCTCGCCGGTGTCGGGGTTGCGCGCCGTGTAGCCGGGCAGGCCGTGGGCGCCGGGCGGCAGGCCGGTGCCGACCGAGGCCAGCGAGGTCGCCGTGGTGGCCGGGTAGCCGGCGGTGATCGGACGCCCCGTACCGCCCCGGGAGCTCTCCAGCAGGGAGGTCATGAACGGGGCCTCGTCCGGGTGGGCCTTCAGCTGCTCCCAGCCCAGGCCGTCGATCAGGAAGACGCAGTTCCGGTCGGCGGGGGTGAGCTCGGGTATCGCGGCGGCGGTCCCGGGTACGCCGAGGCCCGCGGCGAGCGTCGGCAGCAGGTCGGCGAGCGAGCCGGAACCGTACTCGGGGACGGGCGCGGAGGAGAGGGGCAGCGGCTCCGGGTGGTCCCAGGCGGGAGGGAGAGGAGCGGCCGCCGGGCGCCCTCCGTCATGGGCGGCGGGGGTGTGGGACATCAGCGGGCGGTCGCCGCGGTGGCTTCGGAGAGCGCCTGGGCGAAGGCCAGGGTCTGCCGGACGGCGTCCGGCCCGTCGCCCGCCTCGCTGACCCGCAGGCTGAGGTCGTCCGCGGTCGAGTTTCCGGTGTACCCGTGGTCCGCCTCGCAGTTCGGGTCGCCGCAGGCGGCGGGCTCCAGGTCGATGCGGGAGACGGCGCCCCAGCCGATGGTCAGGACGACCTCGCGGGGAAGGGTGCCCGGCACGTACTTCTCGGGGTTGGCGACGACGCGGCTGAGCACGACCGACGAGATCCGGCCGAGCTTGACGGACTCGGTGGACGTGGTCGCGTACGGCGTCGGGGACGTGTTGTCCGCGGCCTGCTCGTCGGTGTGGCTGACGATGAAGCGTGTGCCCGTGAGGACGAGCACCGTCACATGGCGGCGCACCTCGTTCGCGTCGAACGTCGTCTCCTGGTGGACCAGGTACGACCCGATGGCCTCGCCGCCTACAGCGGCCTCCACCGCCTCGGCCACGAGGGCCGGGTAATAGCCGCTGCGCTCGATCGCCGCTCGCAGCCCCTGGGTCGTCGTACTGGTCTTGGCCATGCGGACCATCCTACGGCCCTGGGGGTGGCCGGATGCGCGTCAGGAGGCGTCTCGGTCGGCGTCCCGCGGAGTCTCAGTAGGCGGGCAGGGTGCGCGGGCCGAGGTCGCTGCGGGCGGGCGGCGGTGCGAGCTGCACGGACGCACCGAGGACCGAGAGCCCGTGTGTAGCGACGACCACGGGCTCCAGCGAGACGGCGGCGACCTCCGGGTGGTCGTCGACGAGCCGGGAGACCCGCTGGAGCAGCTCTTCGAGTGCGGCCGTGTCCACGGGCGCCGCGCCGCGCCAGCCGAACAGGACGGGCGCGGTCCGGATCGAGCGGATCACGGACTGCGCGTCCCGGTCGGTCACCGGGATCAGCCGGTGCGCGGTGTCGCCGAGCAGCTCCGACGCGGCTCCGGCGAGGCCGAAGGACAGCACGGCACCGGCGGCCGGGTCGATGACCGCGCGGACGACGGTGTCGACACCGCGCGGCGCCATGGCCTGTACGACCGGGCGCAGCTCCTCCGGCTTGCCCAGGGCCTCGGTCAACTCGGCGTATGCGCGACGCAGTTGCTCCTCGTCGGCCAGGTCCAGCCGTACGCCGCCGAGGTCGGGGCGGTGCCTCAGATGCGGGGCCGTGGTCTTCAGCGCGACGGGGTAGCCGAGTCGCCGGGCGGCCCGCACGGCTTCGTCGGGCCCGGGTGCGGGCAGGGCGGGGCGTACGTGGATGCCGTACCGGCCGAGCAGCTCCTGGGCTTCGTCCGTGGTGAGGCTCATGCCGCGCGGGTCGCCGTAGCCGCGGGTCAGCAGCCCGTCGATCATCTGCGCCGCGCCGCTCTCGTCGATGTCCTCGTACTCGTGGACCTTCCCGGGCTCGGCGGCCTCACGCCGCCACTGCCCGTATTTGACGGCCTCGGCGAGCGCCCGCACGGCCCGCTCGGCGGCGGGGTAGGCGGGGATACGGGGGAGCTCGGCGGTGGTACGTGCTGTGGTGGGCAGGCGTTCCGCCGGGGGTGCCCCCAGGCCCTTGAGGCTCTGGGCGACGACCGGGTCTGCGCCACCACCCGGGACGGCGGGTGCGCTTCCGTCGTACCTGCCCGGCTTGGTGCTACGTGCCGCGGACAAGGCCGCCGCGAGCCCACCGAGCTCGACATGGACGACCAGCACCGGCTTCGCCGGCCCCGCTGCCACAGCCTCCCGCAGGGCACCGGCGAGGGCGACGTCATCCGCCCCGTCCTCCCCCAGCGCGGGGATCGCCGTGACGACCACGGCATCACAGCGGTCGTCGGCAAGCGCGGCGCCCAGCGCCGCCCGGAAGTCCTCCGGCGACGCCGCCGTCGTCAGATCCCGCGGCCGCAGCGGCCGCAGCCCCTCCGACAGACACGCGTCGTACGTGAGCAGCCCGAGCGACTCCGAGTTGCCGAGGATGGCCACCCGGGGACCGCCCGGCAGCGGCTGCCCGGCGAGCAGCAGCCCCGCGTCGACCAGCTCCGTGATCGTGTCCACGCGGATGACGCCCGCCTGCCGCAGCAGCGCGGAGACCGTGGCCTGCGGCAGGCGTGTGCCCTGCACCGCGTGCCCGAGCGGCGAGACCCCGCTGTGCCGCGCTCCCTGCACCACGACGAGCGGCTTCGCCGCCGCAGTGCGCCGGGCGAGCCGCGTGAACTTGCGCGGGTTGCCGATGGATTCGAGGTACATCAGTACGACGTCGGTGTCCGGGTCGTCGTACCAGTACTGCAGCATGTCGTTGCCCGACACGTCCGACCGGTTGCCGGCGGACACGAAGGTCGAGGCGCCTGTGACGCCGGTGACTCCGCCGCCGCGCCGGTGGAGCCGGGACAGCAGTGCGATGCCGATCGCGCCGGACTGGGTGAACAGCCCGATGCGGCCGCGCCGGGGCACCTCGGGTGCGAGCGAGGCGTTGAGCAGCATGTCCGGCGCCGTGTTGATGACACCGAAGGCGTTGGGGCCGATGAGGCGCATGCCGTACGAGCGTGCCTGCCGGACGAGTTCGCGCTGCCGCTCGCGTCCCTCGGCGCCGCTCTCCGCGTATCCGGCGGAGACCACGACGAGTCCCTGGACGCCGTGCTCGCCGCATTCGGCGACGACGTCCGGCACATGGGCCGCGGGTACGGCGACCACGGCGAGGTCGACGGGTTCGGCGATATCGCGTACGGAGCGGTGGGCGGGCACGCCGTCGAGCTCCGTCTGCTCTTGCGGGAAGGCCTTGTTCACCGCGTACAGGCGGCCGGTGAACCCGGCGTCGAGAAGGTTGTCCAGCACGCTGCGGCCCACGCCGCCGGGCGCGCGCCCGGTGCCGATGACGGCGACCGAACCGGGCCTGAGCAGCCGCTGGACCGAGCGGGCCTCGGCGCGCTGCTCGCGGGCGCGCTGCACGGCGAGCGAGCGGTCCGTCGGCTCCAGGTCGAACTCGAGGCGCACGACGCCGTCCTCGAAGCTCCGCTTCTGCGTGTACCCGGCGTCCGTGAACACCTTGATCATCTTGCTGTTGGCGGGCAGCACCTCGGCGGCGAAGCGGCGGATGCCGCGCTCGCGGGCGACGGCCGCGATGTGTTCGAGGAGCGCGGAGGCGACGCCTCGGCCCTGGTGGGCGTCCTGGACGAGGAAGGCGACCTCGGCCTCGTCGGCGGGCGCGGCGGCCGGCATGCCGTGGGCGTTGATCCGGTCGTAGCGCACCGTCGCGATGAACTCGCCGCCCACCGTGGCCGCGAGGCCGACCCGGTCCACGTAGTCGTGGTGGGTGAAGCGGTGGACGTCCTTGGCGGAGAGCCGGGGGTAGGGGGCGAAGAAGCGGTAGTACTTCGACTCGTCGGAGACCTGTTCGTAGAAGCTGACCAGGCGGTCGGCGTCCTCGGTGGTGATCGGCCGGATCCGTGCGGTGCCACCGTCGCGCAGCACCACGTCGGCCTCCCAGTGGGCGGGATATGCGTGCTGCTCCGACGGGGGCTGCGACGGGGTCTGCATGGGGTCAGCGTACGGGGCACCGGGGGCACTCGGAGCAGGACGGGCTTAGGCTTTCCGTTCGACCAGACGTGTACGTTCCGGGAGAACTGGAACGGCTGGGCGCGAGGCGAAGGACCCGTTCCCGGCCGTTCTGGACCGTTCCGGACCGGTCCTGGCTGTTCCTGACCGTTCCGGCACGTCCGCCGGTATGGAACACTGGTCTAGACAACCCTGAGAAAATCCTGAAGGGCAGCATCACATGGCTGAGCGCCGCGTCAACGTCGGCTGGGCCGAGGGCCTCCACGCCCGCCCCGCCTCCATCTTCGTCCGTGCGGCCACGGCCGCCGGCGTCCCCGTGACGATCGCCAAGGCTGACGGCACCCCGGTCAACGCGGCGTCGATGCTCGCTGTGCTGGGCCTCGGCGCCCAGGGCGGCGAGGAGATCGTCCTCGCGTCCGACGCGGACGGGGCGGATGCCGCCCTCGACCGGCTGGCGAAGCTGGTCTCCGAGGGTCTCGAGGAGCTTCCCGAGACCGTCTGACGAAAAACAGGCGAATTGCGGCGGAGCCGCGTCGGCTTCCTTTTCGGAGGCGGCGCGGCTCCGCCGCTTTTATTGGGGCGGTACTCCTGGATGCGCGCGCCATACCTTCAGAAGCCCGGCCGGGAATTCCGCACAGCGTCAAAAATGGGCAGCAAAAAGAGACCCCCACCGAATAACTCTCTTTGTATACGGTGCGTCTGTTAAAGCCGCGGACTCACAGTGTTTACGGCATGTTGCGAACCCCTCACACGGTCTCCGCGGTCCGGAAAACGCAGTCGATGTGCGGCAGTGGACCGTTCCGAGTGCAGCGTGGTCAGCGATCGCGCCCGCTCGGCGTCGCCACGGGCCACGGCGTCGACGATCGCGCCGTGCTCCGCCCACGCCTCCACGGGATGGGCGGGCGTCTCCACGGTGTACATCCAGGCGATCTTGTGCCTGAGCTGGGTGAGCAGCGCCGTCAGCCCAGGGCTGCCCGAGGCCTGCGCCAGCGTCTCGTGGAACCAGCCGCTCAGCGACCGCAGATCCTCGCTGTGACCCCGCCTGGCGCGCTCCTGACCCAGCCTGACCAGGCCGCGCAGCACCTTCAGATGCGCCTCGGTGCGGCGCTGCGCCGCGCGGGCCGCACCCAGCGGCTCGAGCAGCATGCGGACCTCCAGCAGGTCGGCGGCCTCCTGCTCGGTGGGCTCGGCGACACAGGCGCCCGCATGCCTGCGCGTCACGACGAAACCCTCGGCCTCGAGCGTGCGCAGGGCCTCGCGCACCGGGACACGGGACACCCCGTACCGGCGCGCGAGCAGTTCCTCGGTGAGCCGGCTTCCGCGCTCGTAGACACCCGCGACGATGTCGTCGCGGATTGCCGTGCATACCGAGTGCGCGGGAATCTGCATGACCGGACCTCCGCCTTAATCCCCGCGAAACGCGGTCGATTGACGCTTGTTGACTGACTCTATTGCAACAGGCGGGAATTTCCGACGGCGGGCCGGAATCCATGGATATTTTTTGGACAAAACGGCGCTCGGGAACGATGAAAGCCCCGGCTCGATGAGCCGGGGCTTCCCTGAAGTGAGGATTCGGTGAAGGCAGCTTCCCCGAACCGCTCTCGCGTCAGACCTTCACGCCGTGCGAGCGCAGATACGCGAGGGGGTCGATGTCGGAGCCGTACTCCGGGGTGGTCCGGGCCTCGAAGTGCAGATGCGGCCCGGTGACGTTGCCGGTCGCCCCGGAGAGGCCTATCTGCTGCCCCGGCGTGACCTTCTGGCCGACGGAGACGGCGATGGACGACAGATGGCCGTACTGGGTGTACGTGCCGTCGTTCATCTTGATCACGATCTGGTTCCCGTAGGCACCGCCCCAGCCGGCGGTGACGACGGTGCCCGAGCCGACGGAGTGGACGGGGGTGCCGGACGCGGCATGGAAGTCGATGCCGGTGTGAGTGCCGGACGACCACAGGGAGCCGCCCGTCTTGTAGCCGGTCGAGACGTAGGAGCCGGTGATCGGCAGCACGAAGGCGTTGAGGCGCTTGCGCTCGGCCTCGCGGGCAGCGCGCTCCTTGGCCTCCCGCTCCTTCTTGGCCTTCGCCTCGGCCTTGCGCTTCCGCTCCGCGGCCTTCTTCTTGGCGGCGGCCTCCTCGGCGGCCTGCTGCTGCGCGGCGGCCTGGGCGTCGATCTGGGCGGCGACGGACTCGCCGAGGGTGACGGCCTGCGTCAGGCCGGTCTGCTCGACGGTCGGGCCTGCCGCCATGGCGGGGGACGCGAGGGCGCCCATGACGCCGGTGGTGGTGAGGGCCGCGATACCCGCCGCGCTTGCGGTCGTGCGGGTCAGGCGGTTCGGACGACGGTGTTTCCCGGTGGCGCGGGTGAACGCCATGTAGTGGCTGGTCCTTTCCTTCCTTCTCGCCTACCGGGTTAGCTGACGGGTTCGGAGCAGGAAGGTCTCCTACGGGCCCCTCGGCACGGCAAGGGCCCCGATTCACCCCAGGGACTGCGATGGGTCCCCGGCTCCCCTGGTTCACACCGTCCGGGGACTCGGCGATCGCTGTCCGGTGCCGCGGGCGCGGCGCACTGCCTGACGAACAGCCGGACTGACGCTAATCGGGACATCTTTCAATCAACAAACGCAGCCTGGGATTTGTAGTGCATGCCACAGGGCAGACAGGCAGCCTCTCCAACAATTCGGACAAACGACGACCCCGGTGGCTCTGCAGCCACCGGGGTCTCTCCGGGCCCGGCCGGTGCTCGTGCCCGTCCGCGTGGGGCGGGCGGTCCGGCGTCGGGTCTAGCCCGTGACGACCGTCACTTCACCGATACCGAGCGCCCTGACGGGCTCCTCGATCTGGGAGGCGTCACCCACGAGGACGGTCACCAGACGGTCCACCGGGAAGGCGCTGACCGCCGCGGCCGTGGCCTCGACGGTGCCGGTCGCGGACAACTGCTGGTACAGCTGCGCCTGGAAGTCGTCCGGGAGACCCTGCTCGACCTGGTCGGCCAGCGTGCCCGCAACGGCCGCCGCCGTCTCGTACTTGAGCGGTGCGACACCCACCAGGTTGTGCACCGCGGCGTCGCGCTCGGCGTCCGTGAGGCCCTCGGCGGCGAGCGTACGCAGCACCTTCCACAGGTCGTCCAGCGCCGGGCCGGTGTTCGGGGTGTCGACAGAGCCGCTGATGGCCAGCATCGCGGCGCCTGTAGCTCCTCCAGGGGAAGTCGGCGCTGCCGAGCGGAGCACCTGCCCGAACGCCCGTACGCCGTAGGTGTATCCCTTCTCCTCGCGCAGGACGCGGTCCAGGCGCGAGGTGAGGGTGCCGCCCAGGCAGTAGGTGCCGAGCACCTGGGCGGGCCAGACGCGGTCGTGGCGGTCCGGGCCGATGCGGCCGATGAGCAGCTGCGTCTGGACCGCGCCCGGGCGGTCGACGATGACGACGCGGCCGGTGTCGTCGGCGGTCACCGGCGGCGCGGGACGGGGCTCGGCGGTCGAGCCGGTCCAGGCGCCGAGCGTGTCCGCGAGGAGCGCGTCCAGGTCGGTGCCGGAGAGGTCGCCCACGACGACGGCGGTGGCCGTGGCGGGGCGTACGTGCTTCTCGTAGAAGGCGCGCACGGCCGCGGAGTCGATGCCCGTGACCGTCTCCTCGGTGCCCTGGCGGGGGCGGGACATGCGCGAGTCCGCCGGGAACAGCTCCTTGGAGAGCTCCTTGGCGGCGCGGCGGGCCGGGTTGGCGGTCTCGTGGGGGATCTCGTCCAGCCGGTTGCGGACGAGCCGCTCGATCTCGCTGTCCGCGAACGCGGGCGCCCTGAGGGCGTCGGCGAGCAGCCCGAGGGCCTTCGGCAGCCGGGAGACGGGCACTTCGAGCGCGAGCCGTACGCCGGGGTGGTCGGCGTGCGAGTCGAGCGTGGCGCCGCAGCGCTCCAGCTCGGCGGCGAACTCCTCGGCGGAGTGCTTGTCGGTGCCCTCGGAGAAGGCCCGCGCCATGATCGTGGCGACGCCGTCCAGGCCGGCCGGCTCGGCGTCCAGCGGGCTGTCGAGAAGGATCTCGACGGCGACGACCTGCTGGCCGGGGCGGTGGCAACGCAGCACCGTCAGGCCGTTGCCGAGCGTGCCGCGGCCGGGCGCGGGGAAGGCCCAGGGCTTGGCGGGGCCGGCCTGGGGCTGCGGGTGGAATTCCATGATCACAGGGATTTCGGCCTCGGTCACTTCGCCGCCTCCTCGTCTGCGGTGCCGTCTGTGTCCTCAGCGGCCTCGGCCGCGGCCTCGGGGTGCGCGAGCGGCTCGTAGACGAGCACCGCGCGGTTGTCGGGGCGCAGGCGGGCCCTGGCGATGTCCCGCACCTCCTCCGGCGTGACCTCGAGCACCCGCTTGACGGCGGTCAGGGCGAGCTGCGGGTCACCGAACAGGACGGCGTACCGGCAGAGTTCGTCGGCGCGGCCCGCGACCGTGCCGAGACGGTCCAGCCACTCGCGCTCCAACTGCGCCTGCGCGCGCTCCATTTCCTCGGGCGTGGGGCCCTCCTCGGCGAACCGGGCGAGCTCCTCGTCGACGGCGGCCTCGATGACCGGGACCTCCACGTCGCCGGACGTCTTCACGTCCAGCCAGCCGAGCGACGGGGCTCCGGCCAGCCTGAGCAGCCCGAATCCGGCCGCGACGGCGGTGCGGTCGCGGCGTACGAGGCGGTTGTAGAGCCGCGAGGACTCGCCGCCGCCGAGGACGGTGAGCGCCAGGTCGGCCGCGTCGCACGCGCGCGTGCCGTCCTCCGGGAGCCGGTACGCGGCCATCAGGGCGCGAGCCGGGACCTCCTCCTCGACGACCTCGCGCAGCTGCTCGCCGATGATCTCCGGGAGGCTTCCGTCGCGCGGGGCGGGCTTGCCGTCGTGGGACGGGATGGACCCGAAGTACTTCTCGATCCAGGCGAGCGTCTGCTCCGGGTCGATGTCGCCGACGACCGACAGGACGGCGTTGTTCGGCGCGTAGTACGTGCGGAAGAAGGCCCGCGCGTCCTCCAGCGTCGCCGCGTCCAGGTCGGCCATCGAGCCGATCGGGGTGTGGTGGTAGGGGTGGCCGTCCGGGTAGGACAGGGCGGTCAGCTTCTCGAAGGCCGTGCCGTACGGCACGTTGTCGTAGCGCTGGCGGCGCTCGTTCTTGACGACGTCCCGCTGGTTCTCCATGGACTCGTCGTCGAGGGCGGCGAGGAGGGAGCCCATACGGTCGGCCTCCAGCCAGAGCGCGAGCTCCAGCTGGTGCGCGGGCATCGTCTCGAAGTAGTTGGTGCGCTCGAAGCTCGTGGTGCCGTTCAGCGAGCCGCCGGCTCCCTGGACCAGCTCGAAGTGGCCGTTGCCCTTCACCTGCTCGGACCCCTGGAACATCAGGTGCTCGAAGAGGTGGGCAAGGCCGGTGCGACCCTTGACCTCGTGACGCGAGCCGACGTCGTACCAGAGGCAGACCGCGGCGACCGGGGTCAGGTGGTCCTCGGAGAGCACGACGCGCAGGCCGTTGGCCAGCCGGTGCTCCTTCGCTGTCAGGCCGCCGGAACCGGCCTGCGCTGTGGCCGTGTGACCCATGGGCATGTACGTCCCTTCGATCGCGAAAACTGAAAGGTTCTGCAGCTCCTGCCACTGTATGCAAGGCGGCTGACACCTGGCGAAGTTCCAGCGGTCCGGGTCGGGGCGCCTGATCTCGTCGGTCGCGTGTCCCGTGGCGAGCGCGCGCCGGCGGGTGGGTTGGGGCCGCGGGGGATGGCCACCCGTGCGCACCGTCCCATGGGCGGCTCGCCGCAGGGCCGGCCAGGCATGGGCCGGGGCCCGGCAGACGGCCCCGCCACCGCCGTTGTCAGTGGCCCGGTCCACAGTTGTCGGTGGGGCGGTCCACAATGGTCCGCAGCAGATCCGTTCATGGCCCTGAGCCCGATGGCCCGGCAGACAGTGTGAAGGAGCCGCAGCAGCGATGGCCCGCCGCAGCACGAAGACCCCGCCGCCCGACGACTTCGAGGAGAAGATCCTCGACATCGACGTCGTCGACGAGATGCAGGGCTCCTTCCTCGAGTACGCCTACTCGGTGATCTACTCCCGGGCCCTGCCGGACGCCCGGGACGGCCTGAAGCCCGTGCACCGCCGCATCGTCTACCAGATGAACGAGATGGGCCTGCGCCCCGACCGCGGCTATGTGAAGTGCGCCCGCGTCGTCGGCGAGGTCATGGGTAAGTTGCACCCGCACGGCGACGCGTCGATCTACGACGCCCTGGTGCGCATGGCCCAGCCCTTCTCGATGCGTGTCCCGCTGGTCGACGGCCACGGCAACTTCGGCTCGCTGGGCAACGACGACCCGCCGGCCGCCATGCGGTACACAGAGTGCCGGATGGCCGACGCCACGTCGCTGATGACAGAGTCCATCGACGAGGACACGGTCGACTTCCAGCCGAACTACGACGGCCAGGAGCAGGAGCCGGTGGCCCTGCCCGCCGCGTATCCGAACCTGCTGGTGAACGGCTCGTCCGGTATCGCCGTCGGCATGGCGACGAACATGCCGCCGCACAACCTGAGCGAGGTCATCGCCGCCGCCCGCCATCTGATCAGGTACCCGGGCGCCGACCTGGACACGCTCATGAAGTACGTCCCGGGCCCCGACCTGCCCACGGGCGGCCGCATCGTCGGCCTCGCGGGCATCCGGGACGCGTACGAGACGGGCCGCGGCACGTTCAAGATCCGGGCCACGGTCTCCGTGGAGACCGTGACGGCGCGCCGCAAGGGCCTCGTCGTCACCGAGCTGCCGTTCACCGTCGGCCCGGAGAAGGTGATCGCCAAGATCAAGGACCTGGTCGGCTCGAAGAAGCTGCAGGGCATCGCCGACGTCAAGGACCTCACGGACCGTGCGCACGGCCTGCGCCTGGTGATCGAGATCAAGAACGGCTTCGTGCCGGAGGCGGTCCTGGAGCAGCTGTACAAGCTGACGCCCATGGAGGAGTCCTTCGGCATCAACAACGTCGCGCTGGTCGACGGCCAGCCGCTCACGCTGGGCCTGAAGGAGCTGCTCGAGGTCTACCTCGACCACCGCTTCAACGTCGTGCGCCGCCGCAGCGAGTTCCGCCGCGGAAAGAAGCGCGACCGGCTGCACCTGGTCGACGGCCTGCTGGTCGCGCTGATCGACATCGACGAGGTCATCCAGCTCATCCGCTCCAGCGAGAACTCCGCGCAGGCCAAGGAGCGCCTGATCAGGCGGTTCGCGCTGAGCGACGTCCAGACGCAGTACATCCTCGACACACCGCTGCGCCGCCTCACCAAGTTCGACCGTATCGAGCTGGAGGCGGAGCGGGACCGGCTGAACGCGGAGATCGAGGAGCTGACCCGCGTCCTCGAGTCGGACACCGAGCTGCGCAAGCTCGTGTCCAACGAACTGGCCGCCGTGGCCAAGAAGTTCGGCACGGAACGGCGCACGGTCCTGCTGGAGTCGGCGGGCGCCCCCGCGGCCGCGGTGCCGCTGCAGGTCGCCGACGACCCGTGCCGGGTGCTGCTGTCGTCGACGGGCCTCCTGGCGCGTACGCCCAACGGCAACCCCTTCGAGGACGGCGGCGGCAAGCGCGTCAAGCACGACGTGATCGTGTCGTCCGTACCGGCGACGGCGCGCGGTGAGGTGGGCGCGGTCACGTCGTCCGGCAGACTGCTTCGGGTGGCGGTGATCGATCTTCCGCAGCTTCCCGAGGTGACTCTGTCGCCCAACCTCTCGGGCGGCGCCCCGCTGTCGGAGTTCCTGTCCCTGGAGGCCGATGAGCGGGTCGTCTGCCTGACGACCCTCGACGAGTCGTCTCCCGGCCTGGCCCTGGGCACCGAGCAGGGCGTCGTCAAGCGTGTCGTCCCGGACTATCCGTCGAACAAGGACGAGCTGGAGGTCATCACCCTCAAGGAGGGCGACCGGATCGTCGGCGCGATCGAGTTGCGTACGGGCGAGGAGGACCTGGTCTTCATCACGGACGACGCCCAGCTGCTGCGCTTCCAGGCGTCGCAGGTCCGCCCGCAGGGCCGCCCGGCCGGTGGCATGGCGGGCATCAAGCTCGCCGAGGGTGCGAAGGTCATCTCGTTCACCGCGGTCGACCCCTCGGTGGACGCGGTGGTCTTCACGGTCGCGGGCTCACGCGGCACGCTGGACGACTCGGTCCAGACGACGGCCAAGCTGACCCCGTTCGACCAGTACCCGCGCAAGGGCCGCGCGACGGGCGGCGTGCGCTGCCAGCGCTTCCTGAAGGGCGAGGACTGCCTGAGCTTCGCCTGGGCCGGTGCGACACCCGCCCGCGCGGCGCAGAAGAGCGGCATGCCGACGGAACTGCCCGAGATCGATCCGCGCCGGGACGGGTCGGGCGTGTCGCTCGGCAAGCCGGTCGCGGTGGTGGCCGGACCGTCGGCGTAGGTCAGCCGGCGTCTGCCTGCTCGGATTCCTGCAGGTAGTCGGGTTCCTCCGGGTACTCGGCTTCCTGCGGGTCCTCGGCTTTCTGCAGGTCCTCGGCTCCGTCTGGTTTCTGGACGTAGCGCAGGACGCCCCACATGCTGCGCTCGTCGGCGTGGGGGGCGTCCGGGCTGCTGAGGGAGTCGTCACGGACGGCGTCGAGCTCCTTGTGAAGAGTGGCGATGTCAATGCCGTAACCGATGAGGACGAGCTGGGTGAGCCCGTCCTCGCCGTCGGCCCAGGGCTCCGGGTAGAACCGCAGGAACGGCCCCACGGCGTGCACGGCATACCGGTTGCGCGCATCCGCCGCACCGAAGTCGACGTGCCCCTTGATGCGGTAGAGCCCCTCGGGCCTGCGCTCCAGGAAATCCATCAGCCGACGCGGGCTCAGCGGCACGTCGGAGGTGAAGGAGAGACTGTCGTAGGCGACGTGCAGGTGGTCGCCGTGCCCGTCCGCGCCGTCATGCTCATGCATGTCGTCGAACGAGAGCTGCCCGACCCGCTCCTCGGCGGGCCTGCGGTCGAAGAGCAGATCGGGATCGATCCGCCCGTACGACGCGGGGACGACGGCCGCACGACCGGCAAGCCCGCGGACCAGTTCGATGGTCCGCTCCCGCTCCCCCGCCGGCACACGGTCGGCCTTGTTGACCACGACGAGGTCGGCGATGGCCAGATGCCGCTCGATCTCCGGATGCCGCTCCCGGGTGTTGCCGAACTCGACAGCGTCGACGACCTCGACCAACCCGCCGTACACGACGCGCGGATTCCCGCTGGCGAGAACCATGCGGACGAGTTCCTGCGGCTCGGCGAGGCCGCTCGCCTCGATGACGACAATGTCGATGCGGGCCGAAGGCCGGGTCAATGTGTCCAGGTACCGGTCGAGATCGCTCACGTCCACGGCACAGCACAGACAGCCGTTGCCGAGCGAGACGGTCGAGTCGCCGAGCGCTCCCGCCACAGCCATCGCGTCGATCTCGATCGCCCCGAAGTCGTTGACGATCGCGCCGATCCGGCTGCCTCTGCTGCTGTGCAGGAGGTGGTTGAGCAGCGTGGTCTTCCCTGATCCCAGGAACCCCGCGAGTACGACGACCGGGACCTGCCGCTCACTCAAGCTGGCGACCTTTCTTGTGCGACGGGTGTTGTACGGCGGTTCTTGTTCGACGACGGAGGACCGACCCAGAATATGTGCGCCCAGAACGGCGGCAAAGTGAACGATTGTTAGCAGCGCTTGCTGGGCACACACTCAGCACGGCGCCGGTACGCACGACAAAACCTTCCTGCCGTGCGCCTCCTCTACCGCCTCCCGCCGATCAGAGCCGCTCGGCACCCTGGGAGACGGCAAGCGCGACATCATCGCTCGCCGGTCCAATACCGTCGACCCGCACCGACGACCGGCGGACGGTCGCCTGAATCGGGGGTTGACATGGCCACACAGAAATTGGGAGCACGAGGGCTGGGCTGCGGCCTCGCCTTTGCCGCAGGGGCCCTCGCGTTCCTGGCCGCCCACAGGTGGAGCGACCGGCGTCTACAGAAGGAATACGCCGAACATCATCGCCACGCGGCGCTCGCCCAGCAGCAGCGACTGCAGTTCGACATGCTGAGCAGAGCGATGGACGACCCTGATCTGGCGGCCGTGCTCGACACCTTTGATACGCCTCTAGAACCACGGATCCTGCGTCAGTACCTCTTCGCGAACGCCGTGTACACGAATGTCCTACTTGCTTGGCGGGTCAACAATCTCAGCTGGGAGGAGCTTCACGGACACTTGCGGCTGATTTGCCAGAACGAGATCTTCCGCGACTACTGGGAAGCCACCCGACCGCATCGGGCGAGTCTGGTGGACTCGTCGGACGAGGCCCGCCTGGGCCGAATGGTGGACAAACTGATACGGGATCTGGAGGAGGCCGAAACCGAAGAGTGGTGGGTCGTCGGCCAACCTCCGCCCGAAACAAGTTAGTTGCCCGTGAAGCAGGAGTGGCACGCGCGGTTGACGAGGCGCTTGAATCAGGAACCTCCTCTTCCCTAGGGTAAGCGCGCGCGGTTACCCAGCTCGTCGACGCGCGAAACCCTGAGCCACTGGCTTCGCGTGGCTCCTTGAGACAGGATCCACTTTTGAGAATCGTGCGTCGCCTTGGTGCCTCCCCTCAACAGCGCGGAAGCGTCTCGGGACAGTCCTGCCCTGACGTGTTCGAGCTGAGCGACGGGAACTTCGCCGTCATCGGGACGGAGGCCACGGCGACGCTCGAGGAGGAGCTCCCTCCCGACGCTTCCCGCGCGGAGTATGAGCGAATCGTCATCGTAAGCCGTGAAACCCTGGTGCGCGCCAAGGCTGATATTCCCGACGCCTAGCAAGCCGCCCAACGCCGGGACCCGCGACACGGCGCGTTCGTCAAGTGCGCTCCATACGTGGCCGACAAGTCACGTGGGACCAATTCAGGTTAGGCTCACCTACGTGAGCACCTGCGCTACCGCCTCCCAGGCCCTCGACGAGCCCGTCGTCGGGACTGCCGCCACGGCGAGGACTTGGCTGCTGGTAGAGCAGCCGGGGCCCTGGGGTGCCAAGGCGCTCACCTCCAGCCACCTGGACCCGGTGCTCGGCCGCGCCCTGGAGGCGGCGGCCCAAGGGACGGGCGTACGCGTGGCCCTCATCCGGCGCCCCGGCCGCCACGCCGACTGCCACACACCCACCCGCCGACAGGTGTACGCAGCGCACACCACCCCCGGCAACACGTGGCTGCGAAGCGCCACAACGGAGTCCCCCGGGCAGTTGCTCAACCTCGATTTCCGGGCGCTCGGCATGGGTGATCATCACACCTTCGACCGACTCCTCCAGGGTGAGGCCCACACCGGCTCCCCGCTCACCCTCATCTGCACCAACGGCAAGCGCGACCGGTGCTGCGCGCTCCTCGGCCGGCCCCTCGCCGCCGAGCTCGAGACGTCCGGCGTCGACGGCGTCTGGGAGGTCACCCACCTCGGCGGCCACCGCTTCTCGCCGACGCTGCTGGTGCTGCCGTACGGGTACGCGTACGGCCGCGTCGCGGCTCACCACGTGAAGGAGATCCTCGAAGGCGTCCAGGAGGGCCGCATCGTCGCCGACAGGTGTCGCGGGAACTCCGCGTGGGAGCGGCCGGGGCAGGCCGCAGAGCTGGCGGTGCGTACGTCGACGGGCGAAGACCGCGCCGGCACGCTCACCGTCGTACGGACAGAGGGCACCGCCCCGCGCTGGGACGTGACCGTCGCCCACACCGACGGCCGCCGGTGGCGGGTCACCGTCGCCCAGGGGGCCTCCCTGCCGCCCCGCCCCGAGAGCTGCGGCTCGCCCCTGGGCTCACCGGCAAGGATGGACGTCGTCGCGGTACGGGAAGTCCGTCCGGCGGCCCGCACCGTCTGCCTCACCGGCTGAGACAGGCGCCACAGGGGCTTAGGCGGAGCCCGCCCGCCCCTTACCTTCGTACCCATGACCCCGACCCCCGCCGCCCGTCGACTGCGCCTCGGCCTGCCCCGGCGTGTCTTCTCCCAGGTGCTGCTGATGCAGCTGGCGATAGCCGCCGGAGTCACCGTGCTCGCCACCGGGCTCTTCCTCGCCCCGCTCAGCCAGCAACTGGACGACCAGGCGATGCGGCGTGCGCTCGCCATCGCCCAGACCACGGCGGCTCAGCCGCAGATCGCCAAGGATCTGCAGACCTCTCGGCCCACACCCGACGGGCCCGTGCAGGCCGACGCGGAGCGGATACGGCACGCCAGCGGCGCCGAGTACGTCGTGATCATGAACAAGCAGGGGATCCGCTGGTCGCACACCGAACCCAAGGAGATAGGCAAGCCGGTCTCGACCGATCCCAGCGTGGCGCTCGCCGGACACGAGATCATGCAGATCGACAGCGGCACACTCGGCCGCTCGGCGCGCGGCAAGGTCCCCCTGCGCGACGCCGACGGCAGGATCATCGGCGCGGTCTCGGTCGGCATCGAGTACGACAGCGTCCGGGCCCGGCTGATCAACGCCATACCGGGACTGTTCGCCTATGCGGGCGGAGCCCTGGCCGTCGGTGCGCTCGCCGCGTACGTGATCTCCCGGCGGGTGCAGCGGCAGACCCGCGACCTGGCCTTCTCGGACATCTCCGCGCTGCTCGCCGAGCGCGAGGCCATGCTGCACGGCATTCGCGAGGGCGTGGTCGCCCTGGACCGCGGCGGCCGGATCCGGCTGCTCAACGACGAGGCACAGCGGCTCCTGGGGCTCGACGCGGAGGCTATCGGGAAGTCTCTGGACACGGCGCTCGGACCGGGTCGTACGACGGATGTGCTGGGCGGGCGCGTCACCGGCAGAGATCTGCTGACGGTGAGCGGCCAGCGCGTACTCGTCGCGAACCGCATGCCGACCGATGACGGCGGCGCCGTCGCCACCCTGCGCGACCGAACCGAGCTCGAGCAGCTGGGACGCGAGCTGGACTCCACCCGCGGCCTGATCGACGCCCTGCGCGCGCAGGACCACGAGCACGCCAACCGCATGCACACGCTCCTCGGGCTGTTGGAGCTGGAGATGTACGACGACGCGGTCGAGTTCGTCGGCGAGGTCGTGGGCGATCACCGGGCCACCGCCGAACAGGTCACCGAGAAGATCCACGATCCGCTGCTCGCCGCCCTGCTGGTCGGGAAGGCCACGGTCGCGGCGGAGCGCGGCGTGGCGCTGTGGATCTCGGACGACACCCTCCTCCCCGACCGGCTGATCGACCCCCGGGGACTGGTCACCGTCGTCGGCAATCTCGTCGACAACGCCCTGGACGCCGTCGCGGGGACTCCGCACGCGCGCGTGGAGGTCGAGTTGCGCGCCGAGGGGCGCACGGCGGTCCTCCGTATCCGGGACACCGGGCCCGGAATCCCGGCGGAACAGCGCGAGTTGGTCTTCACCGAGGGGTGGTCCACCAAGAAGCCCCCGGCCCATGGCAAACGGGGCATCGGTCTCGCCCTGGTACGCCGGCTCGCTGAACGGCAGGGCGGCAGTGCCGAGGTCGGCGAGCCGGTCGGCGGAGGCGCGGAGTTCACCGTGGTCCTGCCGGAGGCCCTCACGGAGCCCGCCCTGGGGTCGGAATCCGCGCACACGGGCGCCACGGACGCCACGGACGCCACGGACGCCACGGACGCCACGGACGCCACGGACGCCACGGACGCCACGGACGCCACGGACGCCACGAAGAGTACGGGTGCTGCCCGTGCAACCACGAAGGAGGAGTCGCGATGATCGAGGTGCTGGTCGTGGACGACGACACCCGGGTCGCACGGGTCAATGCCGCGTATGTGGAAAAGGTCGCGGGCTTCCGCGTGGCGGGCGAGGCGCACACCGGGGCCGAAGCGCTGCGGCTGGTGGACAGCCTCCCCCGGCTCGACCTGGTGCTTCTCGACCACTATCTGCCGGACGAGACAGGCCTGGCAGTGGTGCGGGAGATGCGGCGCCGCGGCCACCAGACCGACGTGATCATGGTGACCGCGGCCCGTGACGTCTCCACCGTCCAGGCCGCGATGCGGCTCGGCGCGCTCCAGTACCTGGTCAAGCCGTTCGCCTTCGCCGGACTGCGCGCCAAGCTCGAGGCATACGCCGAGCTGCGCCGCACTCTCGACTCCGGCGGCCAGGCCGAGCAGGCCGAGGTCGACCGGATCTTCGGCGCACTGTCGGCCGGTTCGCAGCCGGAGCTGCCCAAGGGCCACTCCCACAACACCGCGGAGCTCGTACGCCGGGCGCTGGAGAGCGCCGAGACGCCGCTGTCGGCGCAGGAGATCGCGGACCTGACGGGGCTGAGCCGGCAGACGGCCCAGCGCTATCTGAAGCTGCTCGAGCGTGCCGGGCAGGCCAGGCTGACGCTGAAATACGGCGACGCGGGCCGCCCGCAGCACTGCTACGTCTGGGCGACCCGCGTCTGAGGGCGTGGTGGCCGGGGGTGACCGCGCGCCCCAGCAGGCAGGGCTGTCGGTCGGTTCAGCCGTGCGACAAGGATCAGCCGGCGGCCTTCTCCACGAACTCGGTGGTGTACGTCTTGCTCAGGTCGATCTTGGCGTTCTTGACGTTGGTGTTGAACGCCTTGAGGACGCGCTCGACGGTCTCGGGACCGTTCTCCGGCATCACACCGTCCGTCGTGAACATCGGCAGCGTGCTCTTGATCGACTGGGCGTAGAGGTCCTTGTCGCCCTGCGCGTAGTCGGCCGGCATCTTCGCGGCGATCTCGTCGGCGCTGTGCGTGGACATCCACTTGAGGGTCTTCACGAAGGCGTTGGCCATCTTCTGGACCGTGTCCTTGTGGCTGTTCACCCAGTCCGTCTGCATGTAGAGGCTGGACGACGGGTACGGGCCGCCGAGCGCCTCCTGCGAGCCCTCCGGGGTGCGCATGTCGACGAGGATCTTGCCGAGCTTCTGGTCGAGGACCGTCGCGACGGTCGGGTCCGTGGTCATGCCGCCGTCGATCGAACCCTTCTTCAGCGGGGCGATGAAGGTCGGTCCGGCGCCGACGGCGACCGGCGTGAACTCGCTGACCTTCACGCCGTTCTTCACCGCGAGGTACTTGGTGAGGAAGTCCGTCGACGAGCCGAGGCTGGTGATGCCGAGCTTCTTGCCCTTGAAGTCCTTGGGGGACTTGATGTCGTCCGCGGCCTTGTTGGAGACGATCTCCACCTCGCCCGGGGCCCGCGAGAACTGCACGACGGACTCGACGGCCTTGCCCTTGGTCTGCAGGTCGAGGGTGTGGTCGTAGAAGCCGACGGCGCCCTGGACCTGGCCGCTGACCAGCGCGGTCTCGGCCTGAACGCCGGCCGGCTCGCTCAGCATCTCCACGTCGAGGCCCTCGTCCGTGAAGTAGCCGAGCCGCTGGGTGAGCATCGCAGGCAGGTAGATGACCTTGTCCAGGCCACCGACCATGATCTTGACGTGCTCACCCTTGCCGCTCCCCTTGCTGCCGGAGTCGGCGGTCGAGCTCGCCGCGTCGTTGGCGCAGGCGGTGAGCGAGGAGAGGGCGAGCAGGCCGGCCGCTGCCAGCGCTGAGGTTCTGACGGTCTTACGCATGTTCGGTCACGTCCTTGTGATATTTCGGTACGAGGCGGGTGAATACGGGCGTTCAGCTGTCGGAATTCGCGGGCTTCCACTGGAAGATGCGGCTCTCGGCGAAGGTCAGCAGTCCCTCGGCGACGAGTGCGACGACCGCGAGGATCACCATCGCGGCGTAGACGCCGGCGGCGTTGAAGGTGCCCTGCGACTGCGCGACGAGCAGGCCGATGCCCTTCGTCGCACCGATGTACTCGCCGACGATGGCGCCGATGAGGGCGAAGCCGAAGCTGACGTGGAGGCTGGTGAAGATCCATGACGTAGCCGACGGGATGACCACCTGAAGCGTCACACGGCGGTCGCTCGCCCCGAGGATGCGGGCGTTGGCGACCAGGTTGCGGTCGACCTCGCGGGCGCCCTGGAAGGCGTTGAAGAAGACCGGGAAGAACACCAGGACCACGGCGGAGGCGACCTTCGAGGCCGGGCCGAGCCCGAACCAGATCACGAAGATCGGCGCCAGCACGATGCGCGGGATGGAGTTGAGGACCTTGATGTAGGGCCCCAGCACATCGGCGAGGAACGTGATGCGCCCCAGGGTGATGCCGAGGACCACACCGGCGATCACACCGATGACCCAGCCGATCAGCGCCTCGTAGAGCGTGTACCAGATCTGCTCCCCCAGGGAGCCGAGGGCGGTGCCATGCATGACCCATTGCTGGATCTGGTCCCAGATCTTCGAGGGCATGGAGAAGTTGAACGGGTCGATGACCTTGGCGCGCGCAAGCACCTCCCACAGGCCGAGCACGACGACCAGGAGCAGCACGCGGGCGACGGCGACGACCACTTTGCGTCTGCGGGCGGCGCGGGCCCGGGAGAGACCTCCGGCCGTCTTGGCGGTCTGGGCTGCCAGCGCGACTTCGGCCTCGGGCATGACCTCAGGCAACATGGGCGGCACCCCTCTCACGGGTGATGCGGACCTCTTCGCCGAGCGACTCCCAGATCTCGCGGTAGATCTCGATGAAATGCGGCTCCAGGCGGACCGTCTCGACCTTGCGCGGCCTCGGCAGGTCGATGTCGAAGACCTGCTTCACGGTGGCCGGCCCCGCGGTCATCACGACCACCTTGTCGGCGAGCGCGATGGACTCCTCCAGGTCGTGGGTGACGAAGACGACCGACGCGCCCGTGCCCTCCCACAGTTCGAGGAGCTCGTCCGACATCAGGGCCCTGGTCTGCACGTCGAGCGCCGAGAAGGGCTCGTCCATCAGCAGGATCTCGGGGTCGTTGACGAAGGTCGCGGCGAGCGCGACGCGCTTGCGCTGGCCGCCGGAGAGCTGGTGCGGGTAGCGGTCCTCGAAGGCGGCGAGTCCGACCCGGGCCAGCCACTCGCGGGCCTTCTGCTTCGCCTCCGCCTTCGGAACGCCGCGGAAGCGCGGGCCCGCCATGACGTTCGACAGCACCGTGCGCCACGGGAAGGTCGCGTCCTGCTGGAAGACGAATCCGACCTTGTCGCCCACACCGCGGACCGGCTCGCCGGCCACCAGGACCTCGCCCTCACTGGGCTCCTCCAGGCCACTGACGAGCGTCAGCGTGGTCGACTTGCCGCAGCCTGTGGGGCCCACGACGGCCACGAACTCGCCGCGGCCGACGGTCAGATCCAGATCCCTGACCGCGGTGTGCAGTCCTCCTGACGGAGTCCTGAAGACTTTGCTCGCGCCCCGCAGTTCGATCGCGGGGCTGGTGTCTGTGCTCATGGCCGGGACCGTAGATTCGGCACCGGACGCAGCAGCAGTCTTCTGGGCGCAATACCGTCTTCTGCTTGCAAAGGACTGTTGTGCTCGTTTTGCTCGCGCTACAACAGCTGAGCCGAAACACGGGCTTAACAGCTCGCCTGGGCTTGAGGGAAAGAGGCCCGATGATCGACGTTCTGGTCGTGGACGACGACTTCCGTGTCGCCGAGATCAACGCGAAGTACGTGGGAAAGGTTCCCGGCTTCCGGGTCACGGCCCGCGCCCACAGCGCTGCCCAGGCGCTGGCCACGGTGGAACGCGAGCGGATCGACCTGATGCTGCTCGACCACTACCTGCCTGACCAGACAGGGCTCGAACTGGTCCACCGGCTCCACGAACGCGGTCACGGCACCGACGTCATCATGATCACGGCGGCGAGCGATGTCGTCACCGTGCAGTCGGCGATGCGTCTCGGCGCACTGCACTATCTGGTCAAGCCGTTCACCTTCGCCGCGCTGCGCGCCCGGCTCGACTCCTATGCCGCGCTTCGGCGCACCGTCGACCGGGTGGGCGGCCGGGGCGCTGTGGGCGGACAGGAGCAGGTAGACCGGATCTTCGGCGCGCTGCGCACCCTGCCTGCCCCTTCGTCGCCGGGTCTGCCACGCGGTCACTCGGAGCCGACCACGGATCTCATCTGCGGTGTGCTGCACCGGGCCGACCATCCGCTGTCGGCCCACGAGGTGGCCGCCGAGACCGGGCTCAGCCGGGCCACCGCCCAGCGCTATCTGCGCCACCTCGAGCAGGCCGGGCGGCTGCGGCTCTCACTCAAGTACGGGGACACGGGGCGGCCTGAGCACCGGTACGCCTGGGTGATGCCCTGAGGCCCTGAGGCCTCCACGGTGCACCTGGAGGTCTCGATACGACGGCGATGCCGGGAGGCGGAAGTCTGCCCGCGCCGAGGCCGCCGGGCGGGCGCTGTCACACCGCACCCGCTCCGGTGAGCGAGCGCACCTCGGTCTCCGCGTGCTTCGCCTCGTCCGGCCGCTCCGGCGACATGACTGTGCCGATCCAGCCCGCAAGGAATCCGAGCGGGATGGACACCAGACCCGGGTTCTCCAAGGGGAAGAGCTGTACGTCCACACCCGGGAAGATCGAGTCCGGGCTCCCCGAGACCACAGGGGACAGCGCCACGAGCGCGAGTGCCGGCACCAGGCCCCCGTAGACCGACCACACCGCGCCGCGCGTGGTGAAGCTCCGCCAGAACAGCGAGTACAGCAGCACGGGCAGATTGGCGGAGGCCGCCACGGCGAACGCCAGGCCCACCAGGGACGCCACATTGAGGTTGCGGGCGAGCAGGCTCAGGGCGATCGCAACGGCGCCGATCCCGACAGCGGCGACGCGCGCCACCACCACCTCGCTGCGCCGCTTCCCGCCGGGACGGCGCAGTGACGCGTACAGGTCGTGGGCCACGGACGCCGACGCGGCAAGCGTGGCACCGGCGACGACGGCGAGGATCGTGGCGAAGGCAATCGCGGCGACAACCGCGAACAAAACCGTTCCCCCCGTGGAGTCGGCACCGCCGCCGAGATCAAGCGCCAGCAGCGGTACCGCGGTGTTCCCCGACGCGTTGGACACGCGCACCGCATCGGATCCCACCAGCGCCGCCGCCCCGAAACCGAGCACGATCGTCATCAGGTAGAAGGTGCCGATGAGGCCGATGGACCAGACGGCCGAGCGGCGTGCGGCCCGCGCGGTCGGCACGGTGTAGAAGCGGGACAGGATGTGCGGCAACCCGGCCGTCCCCAGCACCAGGGCAAGCCCGAGACTGATGAAGTCGAACCGCGCGGTCCAGTCAGCGCCGAACTTCAGCCCTGGCGCCAGGAAGGCATCGCCGTGCCCGCTGCGCTCGGCCGCCGTGCGCAGCAGCGCGTTGAAGTCGCCGTGGAACCGCACCAGGACAAGCGCGGTCAACGTGATCGCGCCGGTCAGCAGCAGGACCGCCTTGACGATCTGGATCCAGGTGGTGGCTCGCATCCCTCCCAACGACACATAGATGACCATGAGTGCGCCGACGCCGATCACAGTCCAGGTCCGCGCCGCCCCGCTCGTGCCCCCCAGCAGCAGCGCGACCAGGCTGCCCGCCCCCACCATTTGCGCCACCAGATACAGAACACACACGGTCACCGAGGAGGTTCCCACCGCGATACGGACCGGCCGTTCACTCATCCGCGCGGCGACGACGTCCGCGAGCGTGAAGCGCCCGCAGTTGCGTACCAGTTCGGCCACCAGGTAGAGCACCACGAGCCAGGCGACGAGAAAACCCACCGAATACAGCACTCCGTCGTAGCCGAACAGCGCGATCAGTCCGGTGACTCCGAGGAATGAGGCCGCCGACATGTAGTCGCCCGCGATGGCGAAGCCGTTCTCCATCGGACTGAACAGACGCCCGCCTGCGTAGAACTCCTCCGCCGAGCCCCGCCGGCTGCGGCTCACCCAGGTCGTGATCGCCAGTGTGACCGCCACGAACGCGCTGAAGAGCAACAGCGCCAGAGTCTGATGATCGTCCGTCACCGCTCGGTCTCCCGGGTCAGCTCCTGTGTGTTCCATCTGAGTTCGAGAGCGGCCCGGTCCCTTCGCAGCCGGGCGTGCCGGGCGTACGCCCACGTGAGAAGGAATGTGGAGAGGAACTGGCCGAGGCCCGCGAGCATCGCGACGTTCACGGCGCCCGCGACAGGCCGCGCCATCAGGTCAGGCGCCGTCGTCGCGGCCACGACGTACGCGACGTACCAGGTGAAGAAGACGGCGACCCCGGGGAAAACGAATCTCCGGTACCGGCTGCGCACCTCCTGGAAGGCCGGACTGCGCTGCACCTCCAGATAGATCTCGGCGGCGGTACCCGTCGGTCCCGCCGGATCCCGGCGCGCCTGTGGGACAGCGGAAGCACTCGGCCCCGTACCGTCCAACGTGCCCCAGCCGGAGGCGAGCGCCTCGTACCAGGGATCGTCGGGCCGGACCCGAGCCGCCTCGCCGCCGTCGTGCTTCTCCACCGAACTCTCCTTGTCCGCCGGCCGCTTCGGCCACGTGCCCAAGGATGGGCAGAACGGTCAGATCGCGGACTCTCCAATCCCGCCTCTTCACCCCATCAGGTGACTCAGCGCGCCGGCGGCTCGGCGAGCCCGTGCCGGTAGGCATAGCGCACCGCCTGAGCACGGTCCTTGAGTCCTGTCTTGGCGAACAGGTTGTTGATGTGTGTCTTCACCGTGGCGGTGGAGACATGCAACTCGCGGGCGATCTGCTGGTTGGACAGGCCGTCGGCGATCAGTACGAGAACCTCGGCCTCACGGGCAGTGAGGCTGTCCGGAGATTCCGCCGCAGAGGCGGACGCGGCGGGCTGGGACAACCTCTCAAGCAACCGCCGTTGGATCCCCGGCGAGAGTCCCGCGTGACCTGAGTGCACGCTCTCCACGGCCCGTACGATCTCGTCGCCACCGGCGTCCTTGGTGAGGTAGCCTCGCGCGCCCGCTTCGAGGGCCGGGAAGAGCGAGTCGTCGTCCGCGAAGGTGGTGAGCACGACGACCTGGGTGCCCGGGTGTTCCGTACGAATGCGCCGGGTCGCCTCGACGCCGCCGCAGCGGGGCATGCGCAGGTCCATCAGGACGACGTCCGGGGCCAGTTCTGCCACGAGGCGCACGGCTTCCTCGCCGTCACCGGCGGCCCCGACGACCTCGACGCCGGGCAGCAGTCCGAGCAGCATCACGATGCCTTCACGCACGACGGTCTGATCGTCGGCCACCACCACACGGGCAGGCGGCTTGCCGTCCTCCTGCGTCATACGGGGACCTTCAACGTCACCGCGAACCCCTCCTCGTACGGCCCGGCATCCAGCGAGCCGCCGAGCAGCTCGGCACGCTCCCGCATACCCAGCAGACCGTACCCGGCTCCGGTGTGGGTCAGTTCACCCGGATGCCCGCCCGAGTCCCATACTTCCAGGGTCACTTCATGCTCGCCGTAGTCGAGTCGTATGCGGACCTTGGCGCCTGGTGCGTGCTTGCGTGCGTTCGTGATGGCTTCCTGCGCGACGCGGCGGACCGCCTGCGAGGCCTCGGCCGGCAGCGGCCGGCGCTCACCCGCGACAGTGACGTCGGCACCGATCTCAGCGGTGGCCACCAGCTCTCTCAGAACCTCCTCCAGCGGGGACATCTCACCGCGCAGAGCTGAAAGCGCCTGACGCGTCTCCGCGAGGCCGTCGCGAGCCATGCCCCGTGCCGCCACCACCCGTTCGAGTATCTGCTTCCGGTCCGCGCCCCGTTCGATGAGCAGCCGGACCGCCTCCAGGTGGACAAGCTGCGCCGAGAGACTGTGCGCCAGGACGTCGTGGATCTCCCTGGCGATGCGGGTGCGTTCCGACAGCGCCGCGGACTCGGCCTCGGCCTCCCGGGCCGCCCGCTCCTGGGCGAGCAGCCGCTGGGCGTTGCCACGTGCCTCGGCGTCGAGACGCAGTACGTACCCGGCGAGTGCGATGCCCGTGGCGGTGGGCACCGTGGTCAGCCAGACATCGTTGTTGACCGCGGCGTACGCACCCAGCGCGATTGAAGCGACCGGCACCGCGGCTGCCAGGGGCAGCCTCTCCATGGCGCTGACGGCGCACGCACACCACAGCACGAGCGCCGCAACCCGGAAGCCGGTGCTCTGAGCCAGAGTCGCGATGCCCAACAGGACGGCGAGCAGGCCCAGCGATGGCAGCAATCGATGCTGGAGCGTGGTGCGGAAGAAAGCCCATCCGGCCAGACCGCAGAGAACGACGAGCAGCACGGCGCCGGCCGCCCCCCAGCCGTTGGCATGGCCGCTGTTGAAGGTGGTCGTCCACAGCAGCATGCCGAGGACCAACGTGCGCACGGTCCAGGCGATCAGCCGCCGTGCCCGCGAGACACCGGCACGGGAGAGGGCTTCCCGCAAGGGCCAGCGCGTCCACGCGTTGTACGTCATACGCGCTCCTTCGACTTCCACGATCGCAGGGACGCGCCCTCACCGGGCGCGGGGACCCCATCGGCGGGTGTGCCCAGGAACTGAGAGCGCCAGACCAGGATTCCGGAGCGGACCAGCAGGGTGACCGCGAGCGCGAGCAGCAGGGCCGCTGTGCCCTGATGAACACCGAGCAGGGCCCCTGCCCCGAAGAGACCCGCTCGAAGGCCTATGCCGGCCAGCCAGACGAGGACGCTGGCCTTGGTGCTCTTGCTCCACACGGCACCGTCCGGAGCCGCCCACACGCGTGTGGTCCAGGCCCAGCCGGCACCGGTGGCAATGCCGATCAGCAACTCGGCCGCGAGCAGGGCGGCAGACTCCCCCGGATGGTGGGCGTCGATCACGCCGGGCCCACGCAGCGCCATGAAGATCAGTACGCCGGGCACGACCCACCAGCGCCTATCCGCCGATATCTGCCGTGCCCGGAACTGACGCACGACCACAAGGACGACGACAGCGAGGATCAACAGGACATCGAACAGCCCGGACATCACGACCTCCGCGGACGGGGAAGAGCGAGGACGAACAACGCCTTCGACGCTACGGAAAACGCCAGGTCAGAAGATCGGAGCAGAGGTGGATCCCGGGTGGAGTCCTGGAAGGGCGGTGTCTCCACCTCAGGGTGGAGGCACCGGAAAGAGGGCAGGGCGCGGTGCCGTACGTCCGTACGGCACCGCGCCCTGCCCTGTACGGTCCTACGCGTCGATCCGCGACCGGTCCAGCGTGGCCGCCGAACCGGTGATGAACTCCTTGCGCGGCGCGACTTCGTTGCCCATGAGGAGATCGAAGACCTGCTCGGCCGCCTCCAGGTCCGAGAGGTTGATCCGGCGCAGCGTGCGGTGGCGCGGATCCATCGTGGTCTCGGCCAGCTGGTCGGCGTCCATCTCACCGAGGCCCTTGTACCGCTGGATCGAGTCCTTGTACCGGATGCCCTTGCTCTGGAACTCGAGAAGCTTGTCGCGCAGCTCGCGGTCCGAGTACGTGTATACGTACTTGTCCTGGCCCTTCTTCGGCTGGACCAGCTCGACGCGGTGGAGCGGCGGCACCGCCGCGAACACCCTGCCCGCCTCGACCATGGGTCGCATGTAGCGGTGGAACAGCGTCAGAAGCAGGGTCCGGATGTGCGAGCCGTCGACATCGGCATCGGTCATCATGATGATCTTGCCGTAGCGAGCCGCGTCGATGTCGAAGGTCCGGCCCGAGCCCGCCCCTATGACCTGGATGATCGCACCGCACTCGGCATTCTTCAGCATGTCCGAGACGGAGGACTTCTGGACGTTGAGGATCTTGCCGCGGATCGGCAGCAGTGCCTGGAACTCGGAGTTCCGCGCGAGCTTGGCCGTGCCGAGCGCGGAGTCGCCCTCGACGATGAAGAGCTCGCTGCGCTCCACGTCGTCACTGCGGCAGTCGGCGAGCTTGGCGGGCAGCGACGAGGACTCCAGCGCCGTCTTCCGGCGCTGCGCCTCCTTGTGCTGGCGGGCGGCGATGCGCGTACGGGCCGCCGCGACGGCCTTCTCCAGGATCGCGCGGGCCTGAGCCTTCGCGTCCCGCTTGGTCGAGGTCAGGAACTCCTTGAGTTCCTTGGCGACGACGTTCGCGACGATGCGGTTGGCCGCCGAGGTGCCCAGGACCTCCTTGGTCTGCCCTTCGAACTGGGGTTCGGCGAGGCGCACGGTGACGACGGCGGTGAGCCCCTCGAGGGCGTCGTCCTTGACGATGTCGTCCTCGGCCACACGCAGCAGCTTCTGCGCCCGCAGCACCTCGTTGACAGTCTTGGTCACGGAGCGTTCGAAGCCGGTGACGTGGGTGCCGCCCTTGGGGGTGGCGATGATGTTGACGAAGGACCTGACCGTGCTCTCGTACCCCGTACCCCACCGCAGCGCGACGTCCACGCCGAGCTCACGGGTCACCTCGGTGGGCGTCATGTGGCCCCGGTCGTCGAGGACCGGAACGGTCTCCTTGAACGTGCCCTGCCCGGAGAGCCGGAGGACGTCGCAGACCGGCTTGTCCGGCGCCAGGAACTCGCAGAACTCGCTGATTCCGCCGTCGAAGCGGAAGGACTCCTCGCCCTTACTGCCGCCCTCGCCCAGGCCGTACTCGTCGCGCACGACGATGGTCAGGCCCGGGACCAGGAACGCGGTCTGCCGGGCGCGCTGGTGCAGCGTATCCAGGGAGAGCTTGGCGTCCTTGAGGAAGATCTGCCGGTCCGCCCAGTACCGCACGCGCGTGCCGGTACGGGCCCTCGGGACCTTCTTGACCTTGCGCAGCCGCGCCGCCGGATCGAACGACGCGGTGGGGCCCTCGCCCTTGAACGCACCCGGAACGCCGCGCCGGAAGCTGATGGCGTGCGTGCTTCCCGCCCGGTCCACCTCCACGTCCAGCCGGGACGACAGCGCGTTCACCACAGAGGCGCCCACGCCGTGCAGACCACCCGACGCCGCATACGAGCCGCCGCCGAACTTTCCTCCCGCGTGGAGCTTGGTCATCACGACCTCGACCCCGGACAGGCCCGTCTTGGGCTCCACGTCGACGGGGATGCCGCGGCCGTTGTCCCGCACCTCCACGGACGCGTCGTCGTGGAGGATCACCTCGATGTGGTCGCAGTAGCCGCCCAGCGCCTCGTCGACGGAGTTGTCGATGATTTCCCAGAGGCAGTGCATGAGCCCGCGGCTGTCGGTCGAGCCGATGTACATGCCAGGGCGCTTACGGACGGCTTCGAGCCCCTCGAGGACGAGCAGGTGCCGCGCGGTGTAGTTGGAACCGTCCCGGTCTGCTCCGGTCAGCAGCGCTGTGGACGGCACGGACGTCTCGGCGGTCACGCGGTTCGCTCCTCGCTGAATTTCTGGTGGCCCCCTGTGGACAGGGGGCTGGCTTCGGTTGCCGGTCAGAGGGTACCGAGGCCTGATAGAGCCGTTGTAACGCCACCCTAGACCCAGTTCAGGGTAGTCCAGAGTCGCATACCTGTTCGATCCTTCGATGGAGTGAAGCGCACATCACGTTCCCTTCGAGGCATGAACCATTTAGCCTCGGGGCACGTCCTCATGAACAACCGGCAACCCAGCCGGGGGGACGAGACCTGAAAGACAGCGCGAAACCGTACGACGCAAAGAAACGCACTACGGCACATTCGCCGCCAACCGGCAGCAGACAGCCGCCTCGCGAAAGATTTTTTCGAGGAAAAGCCACGAGCGGGAACGTTTTGGGGCTGGTTGGATGTTGACCCTGGTACGACAGCTCGTCGAGCTAGAGAAGAGGCGACGTGACTACTGTTCTGACCCCCGCGAGCCCGCTGACGGCCGCTGATCGCTGCGACCGCTGCGGCGCCCAGGCATACCTGCGCGTCGTCCTGCTCAGCGGCGGTGAGCTGCTCTTCTGTGCCCACCACGGGCGCAAGTTCGAGCCGGAACTCAAGAAGATCGCCGCTGAGATACAGGACGAGACCGAGCGGCTGACGACCGTCCCGGCGTCCGCCACCGAAGAGGAACGCTGACACCTCGCATCCACGACGAGCCAGTTCCGGCATGAGGCCGGTGACCGGGCGGCTGCTCCTGCAATCAGGAGCAGCCGCCCGGTCTGGTACGTGGCCGTCGACAATCGCGGTCAGCCGTCCAGCCCCAGTGGCCCGATCACGGCTGAAACTCGCGTGTAGACCCCGGGACTGCCCGCCCATCCGCAGCCGCTCCCCCAGGAGACGAGGCCGACCAGCCGCCCCTTGGCGACCAGCGGACCGCCGCTGTCTCCCTGGCAGGCGTCTCGGCCCCCTGCACGCTCGCCCGCGCACAGCATGGACGCGGCGACATAGGTCCCTTGACGCGTTCCCGGGTACGCCTTCTTGCAGAGCTCGTCCGGCAGCACCCTCACCTGCGCGGCGCGCAGTGTGCGCGAGTACTGACCGGTGCCCGTGGTGTCGCCCCAGCCGTAGACCGTGGCTCTGGTCTCGGGCACATACGCCGGGTCCCCCTGCCGCGCCACGGGGATCACATAGCTCTGGGGAAGCGGTCTGGCCAGCGTGAGGACCGCCGCGTCTCCAGCGTGCGTGACGCTGTTGTGCTGGGGGTTGATCGAGACGCTGCGTACCGGGATCTCCTGGCCGTCCTTGGCGCGGAGATCACTGCGTCCCGCGATGACCTTCAGATCGTCCACACGGCCCGCCGGCCCGCCCAGGACATCCTCGCCCATACAGTGGGCCGCGGTGAGCACGGTCGTACGCCCGACCACCACTCCCCCGCAGAACTGCCCCGCGCGTGTACCCCCGAATCGGTCACGGCTGGACAGCGCCACCACCCACGGACTGTCGGCCACATCGACCGGGGCGCCTCCGACGACTATGCCGTCAGCCGCGGCGGGGATCGGCGCGGCCAGCGGCAGCACGGCCACCGCAGCCGCCATGGCCAGCCCGCCCCTCAGGGCCTTGCCAAGGGGGAAACGCATACACGCTCCTTACTCTGAGTTGCAACGGCACACCCAGGGTGATCCAGGACGGCATGGCTCGCACGCGCGCGCAGCCTCACGCAGTGGCGCGACGGAAAAGGCCCGGACGCCTCGATGCGGAGGCGTCCGGGCCTTTTCGGTGTTGCCGGGGCGACTAGTCGAGGTAGTCGCGCAGCACCTGGGAGCGCGAGGGGTGGCGCAGCTTCGACATCGTCTTGGACTCGATCTGGCGGATGCGCTCACGCGTGACGCCGTAGACCTTGCCGATCTCGTCGAGGGTCTTCGGCTGACCGTCGGTGAGACCGAAACGCATGGAGACGACGCCCGCCTCGCGCTCGGAGAGCGTGTCCAGGACGGAGTGCAGCTGCTCCTGCAGGAGCGTGAAGCTGACCGCGTCGGCCGGGACAACGGCTTCGGAGTCCTCGATGAGGTCACCGAACTCGCTGTCGCCGTCCTCGCCGAGCGGGGTGTGCAGGGAGATGGGCTCGCGGCCGTACTTCTGGACCTCGATGACCTTCTCCGGGGTCATGTCGAGTTCCTTGGCCAGCTCCTCCGGGGTGGGCTCGCGACCCAGGTCCTGGAGCATCTGGCGCTGCACGCGTGCGAGCTTGTTGATGACCTCGACCATGTGCACCGGGATACGGATGGTGCGGGCCTGGTCGGCCATGGCGCGGGTGATCGCCTGACGGATCCACCAGGTGGCGTACGTGGAGAACTTGTAGCCCTTGGTGTAGTCGAACTTCTCGACCGCACGGATCAGACCGAGGTTGCCCTCCTGGATGAGGTCCAGGAAGAGCATGCCGCGGCCGGTGTAGCGCTTGGCCAGGGAGACCACCAGACGGAGGTTGGCCTCCAGGAGGTGGTTCTTGGCGCGGCGACCGTCCTCGGCGATGATCTCCAGCTCGCGCTTGAGCTTCGGGGCGAGCTTGTCGGCGTTGGCCAGCTTGTCCTCGGCGAACAGACCGGCCTCGATGCGCTTGGCGAGCTCCACCTCCTGCTCGGCGTTGAGGAGGGGGACCTTGCCGATCTGCTTCAGGTAGTCCTTGACGGGGTCGGCGGTGGCGCCGGCGGCCGCCACCTGCTGCGCGGGAGCGTCGTCCTCGTCCTCGTCGGACAGGACGAAGCCCTGCGCGCCGTCCTCGGCGGGCTCATCGGCGCCGGGCTTGCCGGCGCCTGCGGTCTCCTCGACGAGCTCGTCGTCCAGGAGCTCCTCGTCCTCGCTCTTGGTGGTCTTCTTGGCCGCCGTCTTCTTCGCGACGACCTTCTTGGCAACCGCCTTCTTGGCCGTGGCCTTCTTGACCGTGGGCCTCTGGGCGGTCGCAGCCTCTTCAGCGGGGGCGTCGCCGACCGGCGCCTCGGGGGCGGCGGCGGTGGCCTTCTTGACCGTGGCCGTCTTGGCCGCCACCGTCTTGGTTGCGGTGCGCTTGGCCGGACTCTTCGCTGCGACGCTCTTGCGGGTGCGCTTGGGCTCGGCGGCACTGACCATCAGCGTCACACCCTCTTCCTCGAGGATCTGGTTGAGGCTGCGCAGTACGTTCTTCCACTGAGTGGCCGGAATCTGGTCAGCTTCGAAGGCCCGACGCACGTCATCGCCGGCGATCTGCCCATCAGCCTTTCCCCGCTCGATGAGCGCCATGACAGAGACGGACTCGGTGATCTCCGGCGGGAGCGTACGGGATGTGCTGGCCGACACGAACAACCTCTCGGAACGTTGGAAAACGGCTTACGGCCCCGTCCCGTGTGGACCGGAGCCGACGACCGCCGACTTGGGGATGGGCCGACGGGCGCAGGCGGGGGCCGGGGAGATGGACAGCGCCGTCAGCGGCGGCTGTATTCCCTCCTCGACTGTCACCTCTTAGGTCATCGCGCTGTTCCCAGGAGCGTTACGCCCAATCTGCGTGGCCCGAGTCACACCACGTAAGCACTCAAAAGCACCTAGATACGGTCAGATGCGATCACGTTTCGAGTCCAGCTCGATCATCTTCGCGTCGCTTGTGCCCACAGTCGGGTCCGGCGGCTTGTGCCCACAAACAGGCCCGGCGGCGCCTCCACGTCGCGTCGCCGGGCCAGGCACAGGCCTGCGGTCGCCGCCCGTCCGTCAGTGCTCGCGGGGGGCCGGCACCACCCGCTCCACCTCTGGGTGGACGGTAAGCAGTTGACGCATGGCCGTCTCGGCACCCGCTCCGTCGCCGGCGGGGAGTGCCTCGACGATGCGGGAGTGGAGCGCGAGGGACGCCTCGGTCGGACGGTCACAGCCCGTGACCGGACCTCCCGAGACCTGGAGGGCAGCCGACACGATGCCGGACAGGTGCTCCAGCATGCGGTTGCCGGCGACCTGGATGAGCAGCGAGTGGAACTCCGCGTCGGCGCGGGAGAACGTGACGGCATCCCCCTGCCCCAGGGCGTGCCCCATGATCTCGACCATGTCGGCCAGGCGCTGCTGGACGTCCTCACGCCCGTGCCCGGCGGCGAGACGGGCGGCGAGCGGCTCGATCGTCCAGCGCAGTTCGCTCAGCTCACGCCGCTGGTCGTCCCGCTGCGGCCCGAAGGCCCGCCACTCGATGATGTCCGGGTCCAGGAGGTTCCAGTCGCTGACCGGGCGCACTCGCGTTCCGACGTTGGGTCGGGCGCTCACGAGGCCCTTGGCCTCGAGTACGCGCAGCGACTCCCGGACGACGGTACGGGAGACCTCGAACCGCTGGCCGATCTCCTCGGGTACCAGCGGGCGATCCGCGCCCAGGTCGCCGGAGACGATCATCTGACCCAGCTGTTGTACGAGTTGGCCGTGCAGCCCGCGGCCGCGGCTGCCTGCGGCGCGTCGGCCCACACGGCCCAGCTCCGGGTCGGCTCCCTCCCAGGCGGGGGCGCCGACGCGGTCGGTGGCATGGGCCTCGGCGAAGGGGTAGCGGTCGAGTTCGCCCGGGCCGGCGAGGCCGGAGTCGGCGGGACGGGCGGCGGTCATCATGGTGTGCGCAAGGGTACTCACGGATCTTTTGTCGGCGCGGTCCCCAACTCCCTTGAGGGCTTTGGTGAAAAGCACACGAAAGGGTGATCGCTTACCCTGCCGCAATTGACGCCTTATCGGACAGAAATGAGCGTTCTACGGGAAGTTGCGGGCAGCACGGAAACGGAACGTGCGCCGAGAGCGGTCAGCGGACCCGGCTGCGCAGCGCCGTGAGCCCATAAGCACACAGCAGGGCGGTCAGCGACAACGCCAGCGCACCGCCCACCGGTTGAACGATCATCCGCACGCCCGCAGCCAGGTATCTCTCGGCCCCGAACGGCCACTGCCCGAGGGTGAGATCACGCAGCCGTGCCGGGAAACCGGCCGCGGAGCGCGCGGCGGGACGTTCCAGGGCCTTCTCCACGAGCGGCACGACGACCACCGGCACGGCGACGACTGCTGCGAGCCCGGCGGTCGTGGACCGGAAGATGCCGGCAGCCAGCACACCGGCCCATGCGCAACCCACGACGATGCCGAACCAACTGGCACACAGCGAGAGCCAGTCTGCGGGAACTCTGGTCAGTTCCGGTCCGTATACGAATTGCAACAGCGCGGCGTCGCAGCCGATGGTCAGAAATGCCAGCAGCAGGGCGGTGAGCGCCGCCACGACCAGCTTGGCGCAGAGGAGTCCCAGGCGCCGGGGGACGGTGCCGCGGTCCACAGCGAGGGCGGGATGGCGGAACTCGTCACCGAAGGCGAAGGCGCCCAGGAGTCCGGCGCCGAGAGCGGTCGGAGGCAGCGGAAACTTCTGCGGCCACGCGGCAAGCATGCGTGTCTGCGAAGTGTGTCCCGCTCTGGCGAGGAGCAGGGAGACGAGCGCGGAGACGGCGAGCAGGACAGCGGCCGTGGCATAGCCCGTCCCCACTCCGGTCGCTCGGTACAGCTCGTAGCGCAAGGGCCGCATTGGGCCGCGGGCTGGACGGACGGTGATGGGAGGAGGTAGCTGGGACAGCACTCCGGGCTCTGCGTGCGCGGGGGAATGACGGTTGCTCTGACATGGGGCCGCGGTCTTCTGCAGTCGATCACGGACCTCCTGCCGTAGGGCCAAAGACTCCTGCCGTTGGTCCGGGGCCTCCCGCCGCGGGCCTGGGGCAGGAGGGGATTCGGGAAGGTCTGTCTCGGATTCCGAGGGAGGAGCGTGGCCCGTGTGAGCGGCGTGCTCAGGCGGCGTGATGATGACCTTCGCACCCATGTCACCGATCTCATCCGCGAGTTGGTGGACGAGGATGCCGTGCCGATAGGCGATCTCACCGACGTCGGCGCAGGTGCTTCCGTACACGGAAAGCCGGTTGCCGTCCTCCTTGATCACCTCGATTGAGCGCTGTCCGGCCCGTGCCTCCTTGGTGAGCAGCAGGCCGAGCCTGGCCGCGTAGGGCGTACGGACGGCGACGCGTGGCCGGAGCCGGGTGCGGGCGAACTCCGCAACTTCCTGGTCGACGACGATTCTGCCCGCATCCAGGGTCACCACACGGTCGGCCGTCCGCGCGGCCTCCTTGGGATCGTCCGTACTGAACAGGACGGTGCCCCCCTTGGCGGCGTGCGCGCGCAGAATCCCGTGCAGCCAACGGCTCTCACGGGCAGACAGGCCATCGGCAGGGGCGTCCAGGACCAGGGTGTGCGGATCCGCCAACAGGGCACAGGCCAGCCCGAGGCGGCGGTCCATGCCCCGGGAGAGCATGTCGAGCCGCTCGCCGCGGAGGCTTACCAACCCCGCTGCATCGAGTACTTCGTCCACGCGTTGCACGGGCACCCCGGCGGCCGCGCAGAGCATCCGCAGTTGACCGCGCACCGTACGCGCCGGATGGCCCGGGACCTCCCCCAGAAGGACGCCCACTTCTCGGGACGGGTGCGGCAAGCAGTGCAAAGGGCGGCTTCTGAAGTACGTGATTCCGCGCCCGGGTTGGAGCTCGAGCATCAGCCTCAGCGTTGTCGTCTTGCCCGAGGCGGGGCCACCGAGCAGCGCCGTGACATGGCCGGGGAGCGCCTCGAAGGTCACGTCGTCGACGGCAGGGGGCAGCTTCTTTCGCGGATTGCTGGTCAGTCCGATGGCCTGGATCATCGCTTCCCTCATCGGAAGTGCGACCGCTCGGCGGCCGGAGCTCGGCGGCCTGACTCGTCCGCCGGATCAGGACGGAACGCGACCGCGGATACGGCAGCAAGATAGCGCGACATTCCCGTCTTTTCGGGCAGGGATCCACATGGGTGTCAGCCGTGGTCGCTCCGCAGTCCGGCGAACAGTCCGGCGTGAGCCCCTTGTCGGAATGTGCGATGACCCGCTCGATCAAGCGCGATTGACGCAGCAGCGCGGACACCGAGCAGCCCGGAACCAGTCACGCTCGGCTCGTTGGCTGCCCGGGATGAACACGGTCCCACCCACCTTGACGTGGAGCGAGCCCAACCGACGCGCCAATACGAGGTGGTGCGATCAGACTTCCGGGCGCAGCATCGGCGGGTTCAGCAACGTCGCTCCACCCGCGCGGAACAGCTGCGCCGGGCGGCCGCCCTGACGGGTGGTGGTACCACCCGTGGGTACCAGAAAGCCGACGGTGCCGGTCACCTTGCGATGGAAGTTGCGGGGGTCGAGGGCGACTCCCCACACCGCCTCGTACACGCGGCGCAACTCGCCGACGGTGAACTCCGCCGGGCAGAAGGCGGTGGCGAGCGACGAGTACTCGATCTTCGACCGGGCGCGCTCCACGCCGTCCGCCAGGATCTGTGCGTGATCGAAGGCGAGCGGGGCCGCCTGCTCGCCCTCACGGCCGTAGCCACCCTGGTTGAGCAGCGCCTCGACGGGCGCCCACCGCGCGCTGTACGCATCCCCGCCCGCCCGGGGAGCGGGTAGGTCCGGGGCGAGCACAAGGTGGGCGACGCTGACCACACGCATCCGCGGATCACGCTTCGGGTCACCGTAGGTGGCGAGCTGCTCGAGATGGGCACCGTTGCCCTGTGCAGGGGCGGCAGGGTCATGTGCGCACAGCCCCGTCTCCTCGGCGAGCTCCCGGGCCGCTGCCGCAGCGAGGTCTTCGTCGGCCCTCACGAACCCACCGGGAAGCGCCCACCGCCCCTGGAACGGGGGCTCACCCCGCCGTACCACCAGCGCGCACAGCGAGTGACGGCGCACGGTCAGTACGACCAGGTCGACAGTGACGGCGAAAGGCGGAAAGGCTGACGGGTCGTAGGGCATGCCGCGATCATAGTCGTCTCACTGACGATAAACACTCCCTTCGGTTGTGCTTCCAGGACCGATCCACCGTGCTCCGTATGACGTTCCATGGCGCGTTGCCCGTGCTGTCCGCCCGTGTCCGTGCTGGTCCGGCGGGTCGTGTCTCCAACGGACTTCTGTCGGTTTCTCCTTGATCGCGGTCCGCCCGAGCCTGCCTGCCCATGCGGGTCCGAGACGGCGGACTCGAGCGAAGAAGAGCGCGGACTCGTCCCGGCTCGATCGGCCCGGCCTCATCCACTGGACACCTCCGCCGGCACACAGAGTCACGGTTTCCGGTTACGGCGGAGTCTCGGATCGGCGCCCAGACCTTGGCCGCGGCTGTCGGGATCACGCGCTTTCATGATCAGGGCTGCCGTGATCACGTGCCGTCGTGGCCAAGCCCCGTCGTGACCACGCCCTGTCTTGACCACCTGGTTCTGTGATCAAGCGGCTGCGTGCTCACTGGTCGCTGCGTGAAGTGCGCCGGCCCACACGGCGCCGGACAGCGGGTCGGGTGCTCTGCTGGTTGACTCGTTTGCCTTTGGCTCCGGAGCTGCCCCCGTTACCTGACCTGCGACGCCGGGGGTCCGGGGCCATGGGCAGGACCGGACGGCCCATGCCCGAAAGCTGGGCACGGAGCTTGGCACGGGCCGAGCCGGCAGCGGGCGGGCGAGAGGACGGGGCCTGATCCGGGTCCGGTGCCGTGGCCTCCCGTTCGGCTCGTTCGCTGCGCAGGCAGCGGCGGATGGACTCCGGGTCCAGACCTTCGTTGCAGGCCCGGTGCAGCAGGACAGCGAACGTATAGCCCGGATCTGCGCCGAGGGCCATGGCCAGCGCCTCCCGGCCTTCCAGCTCGTCGCCGAGCGACCAGGCGACCCAGCCCGCGAGCGTCAGCGGCACCGCGGCATGCTCGCCGTAGGGACCGACACAGCGCCGCGCTAGCGCCCTCCACAGACGCAGAGCCGCAGGTGCCTCGTCGCCCTCCATCCACTCGGCCGCCTGATCACGCGTCGTCCGGTCCTGCAGCCCCAGGATGAGTGCCGCAGCCTCGTCGTGTGCGATCAGTTCGTCATCCCTCAGGTCGGCTCGGCGTGTCCCGCCGGCCGGCGGGGTGTCGGCGAGGCGGCCGATGATGCGGCCGGCGAGATCAAGGGTCTCCGCTGCGACCTTCGCGCCATCCGATTCGTCCAGCATCCGCGGGACCAGCGTCATGGCGGCGGCATCGAGGGCGCGCTCCTGTTCGTCGGCTGATGCTTGCGTTCCCCAGGGAACGAGCCTGGCCCTGAGCTCGCGCAGCGTCCCGCGCACCTGCATGCCCGCATAAGTGGCGGCAGCCGCCAGAACCGAGGTCCCGGGAAGGCCGAGCGAGACGCCTTCCGGAGGACAGCAGCGCCCTCCCGGGCAGCAGTAGGACCATGAACGACCGCCGGAGACGCACAGCGCCTCCACCACCGGGACGTCGAGACCACCACAGGCCGTGCGCAGCAACTGCGCGAGCGGCCGCAGACGTTCCATGACCTGCTGCCCCGACTCCGCCGCTGCGGGGTCCTGGCAGAGGAAGACGACCATGCCTTCGGGCCGGGCACCGCGCCGCTCGCTGCCTGTTACGAGACACTGGGCCAACTGCTCTGCGACGGACGGCCAGTCCTCCTCACGCTCAGGGATACCGAGGCGTGCACGGGCGCCGAAACGCCCGCGCCCGTTCCGGTCGTGCACCGTGACGAGCACGATGCTGTCCTCCGGCCGGTACCCGAGCAAGTACGGCAGGGCATCGGCCAGTTCGGACGCTGTGCGCAGAGTGATCTGCTGGTCAGCGGCCAGATCCGGGGACTCGCCGCGTCCGGAAGGAGCGGACCCGCCATGCCCGGAAGGAGCGGGTCCACCGTGTCCGGAAGGAGTCGTGATGTCGCCGGGTTCCGCGGCGCCTGTGGAGTCGTGGTGATTCGTCATGTGCCGACCTTCCCGCGGATCTCAATCTTCCGGTTTTCCTGTGGATAACTTTCGCCAGGAACACGACAAGAGTTGTCCACAGCCCGGCGGACCCGTTCGCGCGATGTCCGACCCATCGGGTTGCATGGGGGCATGAGCAACGAAGAACTGCGTACGGCGGCTGATGCCGTCCTGGCCCGTCTCGTCGGTGACCGGACGGGAGCCGCCCGGCTGCGCGAGGACCAGTGGCGGGCGATCGAGGCGCTCGTCGCCGACAAGCGCAGGGCCCTGGTCGTGCAGCGCACCGGCTGGGGCAAGTCCGCCGTGTACTTCGTCGCGACCGCACTGCTGCGCCAGCAGGGCAGAGGCCCCACCGTCATCGTTTCCCCGCTGCTGGCGCTCATGCGCAACCAGGTCGAGGCGGCCGGGCGCGCCGGCATCCACGCTCGCACCATCAACTCGTCCAACACCGAGGAGTGGGACGCCATCCAGGCCGAAGTGGCCGCGGGCGATGTCGACGTACTGCTCGTGAGTCCGGAGCGCCTCAACAACCCCGATTTCCGCGATCACGTCCTGCCCGAACTGGCCGCGGCAACCGGCCTGCTGGTGGTCGACGAGGCGCACTGCATCTCCGACTGGGGCCACGACTTCCGGCCCGACTACCGACGGCTGCGCACCATGCTCAGCGATCTTCCAGCGGGAGTCCCCGTGCTGGCCACCACGGCGACGGCCAACGCGCGCGTGACCGCCGATGTCGCCGAACAGCTGGGCACCGGCGGCAGTGCGGACGCGCTGGTGCTGCGCGGAGCACTCGACCGGGAGAGCCTGAGCCTGAGTGTGCTGAGACTGCCCGACGCCGCGCACCGGCTGGCCTGGCTTGCCGAGCATCTCGGCGAGCTGCCGGGCTCGGGGATCATCTACACACTCACTGTCGCGGCGGCCGAGGAGGTCACGGCCTTCCTGCGCCAGTGCGGTCACACCGTCGCCTCGTACACCGGGAAGACGGAGAACGCCGACCGGCAGCAGGCCGAGGACGATCTTCTCGCCAACCGCGTGAAGGCTCTGGTGGCCACGTCCGCGCTGGGCATGGGCTTCGACAAGCCCGACCTCGGCTTCGTTGTCCACCTGGGTTCGCCCTCCTCCCCCATCGCCTACTACCAGCAGGTCGGGCGCGCCGGGCGCGGCGTCGAGCATGCGGAGGTGCTGCTGCTTCCGGGGGCGGAGGACGAGGCCATCTGGAGGTACTTCACGTCGATCGCGTTCCCGCCCGAGGAGCAGGTGCGGCGCACGCTCGACGCCCTGTCCCGTGCCGAGCGGCCGCTGTCGCTCCCCGCCCTCGAACCACTCGTGGAGCTGCGCCGGTCCCGTCTCGAAACGATGCTCAAGGTCCTCGACGTGGACGGCGCGGTACGGCGGGTCAAGGGCGGCTGGATCTCCACTGGAGCGCCCTGGACGTACGACACCGAGCGCTATGCGTGGGTCGCCAAGCAACGGGAGGCCGAGCAGCAGGCGATGCGCGAGTACGCGACGACGACCGGCTGCCGGATGGAGTTCCTCAGAAGGCAGCTGGACGACGAGGAAGCGGCTCCGTGCGGCCGCTGCGACACCTGTGCCGGGGTTCGGTTCAACGACGCCGTGTCCCCGGCAGCGCTGGCCGCGGCGCGCGGTGAACTGGGGCGAGCAGGTGTCGAGGTGGAGCCTCGGAGGATGTGGCCGACCGGTCTCGAAGCAGTGGGCATCAGTCTCAAAGGACGCATTCCCGCGACCGAACAGGCAGCCGTCGGCCGGGCTCTGGGACGTCTTTCGGACATCGGCTGGGGCAACCGGCTGCGCCCCATGCTCGCGCCCCGCGCCCAAGACGGTCCGGTGCCGGACGATGTGGCGAACGCCGTGGTGGGCGTGCTGGCGGACTGGGCGAAGGGGCCCGGTGGTTGGGCGTCCGGCGCGCCCGACGCCCAGGCTCGACCGGTCGGCGTCGTGGCCATGACGTCGCACACACGGCCGCAGTTGATCCAGTCGCTGGCCACACGGATCTCGGAGGTCGGCCGCCTTCCTCTGCTGGGTTCCGTGGCTTACTCGCCCGGCGCCGACACCCTGCATGCGTCGCGCAGCAACAGCGCACAGCGGGTGAAGGCCCTGAACGGTGCCCTCACCGTGCCCTCTGAACTGGCTGCGGCTCTCGCTGAGACACGCGGTCCCGTTCTGCTCATCGACGATGCGACAGAGACCGGTTGGACGCTGGCGACAGCAGCCCGGCTCCTCCGGCGAGCAGGTGCCGAAGGGGTTTTGCCGCTCGTCCTTGCTGTACAGGGTTGACCGTGGCATCGTTTCGCAGCCCTGGCCAGGGATATAAGAAGCGAATCACGCCATTTCGATCAGCGGTCTCAATTGCTCGTTGCCGCAACGCACTCTGCCGGGAAGAATTGGAGTCGCTGCCGCACAGCCCTCTCTGCTCTGAAGGGGCTCTCCGCGGTGCGCTCCCCCAAGCCCGACCCCCACCCCCGCCCCCGTGTGGGCGTGTAGCCGAAGGGAGGATCGTGACCTTCGGATTCGCTCCGTCCAGTCCTGCTGCGGCATCTGCCGCGATGACCGTCGACTCCGCCGGCGGACTTGCCCGGATGCTGGAGCCCGCTGAATGGGCATCTGCAGGCATACCGCTGTTGCGCAATCCACGTGAAGTCGTGAACGGCCTGCATGCCCGGCACCGGCCGACGCCCGCGACCGCGGTGGTGGCCGTACTGGACCCGGATGAGCGGCTCAGGGCGAGCGCATCCTTCAGCCGACGCGCATCCGCCACGGACGGCTGGGTGTTCCGCAACGCACTGCTCTCACAGTTGCGTCGCGTCATTCCGCATGATCTCCGCCTCCGCACGCCTGTCCGCACCGCAGTACTGCTCTACTGCCGTGAGGGTGATGCGCGTTGGACGGAGGAGGACGGGGCCTGGATGTGGGGGTTGCGCGACGCGTGCACGCTGCATGGGCTGCGGTGCGGCGCGTACATCACGTTGACGCGTGACGGCTGGCAGGTACTGGGCGAGGGCCGCGGCGGCCGTCGGCCCAGCGCCGCCTCGGCGCCGACGCCGTTCACACAGGAGCCGCCGGCTCCGCGCTCCGGCGGCGCGGCGTCCGATGTGCTCCGCCGGGCAGCGGCACGCTGAGGCAGCAGACCCCCGAGGCAGCACCGCACCGAGGGCAGTGGCGCCGCCGTACCTGTGACCGCAGGGGAGCCGTCATCGTCACCACCCGAGCCGTACTGAAGCCAGAGGTGACGGAGACGGAGGCGGCGGCCTGCGGGAAACCACCGATTCCCCGCCCGCCACAGCCCCACGTCGGGTTGCCGATTTCACGCCCGTCACGGCGCACGCCTGTCAGGGACACGTGACCCGGCACATCGGCCCTCCGCTACGGCCGCCCCCATCCGAAGCCGGACGGAAACCGCGCGATCAAAGCCACCGTGTATGGGCATCCGCGTGGGATGCCGCCACGGCTCCGGGCAGGCGTCGGGGGTCAGACCCCCGCGCCCAGCACCGAGTTGATGCGCTGCGGATCTCCGCAGACGACGAGCAGGGCACCGGCCCGGCCATGAGCCAGCGGCAGGGCCCCGGACGCGTCCTCGTCGGAGCCTCCGTTGACGGCGACGATGACGACCGGACGAGACGCGACCCGGCCGACGGCCGTGGCCTCGGCGTAGAAGACGTCGTCACCCGCGTCATGCTGGGCCCAGTACGCGGCCTCGCCGAAGGACAGCTCATGGGCGGCCCACGGATGCGGCTCACCCGTGGTGATCACCAGGATGTCCCCGGGCGCACGGCCCGACTCCAGCAGCAGGTCGACGGCTTCTTCCGCGGCGTCCAGCGCACCCTCGACCGAGGCCGGGATCAGCTGGATCTGCGGCGTCCCGGACGTCGTGGAAGGCGCGGGAGCCGACGGAGAAGACGGCGAGGAGGCCGGGGCGGACGGCCCCGGCTTGGCGGCCACCGACTCGCGCGACGAGCGTTGCGCGGGCGGCATCGGCCGGACAGGACCCGGGCGACCGGGGCGCGGCGCAGCCGCGGGGCGCGGGCCGGGTACAGGGCGGGGGGTCGGCGCGGTACGGCTGCTGGCCGAAGAGGCGCGGGGACCCTGGGCACTCTCGTGAATCTGAGGCTCCTCGGGAATGAGAGGCATGAGCTGATGTTTATCAAACGCCGTTGCGGTTCGCGTCGGCGGGTGGCACATGAGTGCGAACTGAATCGTCAGAAATCGAAGCCGAGCTGCCCCTCGATCTCCGGAACGCTTCCTTCCGCCCAGGTGCGGGCCTTCTTGAGGTGTCGCCACCGGGGCAACGCATCAAGATACGCCCACGAAAGCCGGTGGTAGGGGGTGGGGCCCCACTCCTCCAGCGCGGCCCGGTGCACCGGGGACGGATACCCGACATTGGCCGCAAAGTCGAAGTCTGCATGGTCGACACCCAGTTCGGCCATCATTTTGTCGCGCTGAACTTTGGCGATCACGGATGCGGCCGCGACGGCCACGCAGGACTGGTCGCCCTTGATCACCGTACGGACCCTCCAGGGAGCGCCGAGATAGTCGTGCTTCCCGTCGAGGATGACCGCGTCAGGCCTGACCGGCAGCGCCTCGAGGGCGCGCCCCGCCGCCAGCCGCAGCGCTGCCGTCATCCCCAGGTCGTCGATCTCCTCCGGGGAGGCGTGACCGAGGGCGTGGCACGTGACCCAGGTGAGCAGCTCAGTGGCAAGCTCGGTGCGTCGCCTGGGAGTGAGCAGCTTCGAGTCGGTCAGCCCTTCGGGCGGGCGACGCAGTCCGGTGACCGCCGCGCAGACGGTGACCGGCCCGGCCCACGCACCCCGCCCGACTTCGTCGACACCGGCAACGATCTTCGCTCCGGTGGTGGCTCTCAGGGAGCGCTCGACACGGTGGGTGGGTGGTTCGTAGGGCATGGCGCACAAAGCGTACGCCGCGCGGGGCACCGCGCAACACCCAGGTCAGGGAAACGGAGCGAGCCCGCGAGGACACCGCACACCACCTCGGCGGCAGGCGTGCCAGGGACGGGCCCGCTCACCCTGCCTGCACACGGGGCTCGCCCTGCCCGCGCAGGGGTGCTCCGCGACCGACTGCGACCCGCGTCACCCGCCGTCCGGGCGCAGCAGCGGCATCATCAGCCGGTCGATCACGTCCTCGATGTCACGCTCAGTCCATTCGCTTCCGCACATCTTGGAGCGGTACATCATCATCGCCGGGATGACTTCGCACACATAGTCGTCAGCCCCTCCCGAGCGGACGTCTCCCCTCTCGATTCCGCGAAGCAGCACCTCTTTGACGAGTCGGACCGTCGGCTGAACGACGCCTTCCAGGATCAGGCCGTGAAACCGCTCAGCGGCGATCACGTCACACTCGTGAATTACCGCACGCAAAGCAAATCCGGGTGGCGAGTACATCGCCTCGCGCAGCTGACGGCACAGTTCCAGCAGGTCCTCGCGGACATCTCCAAGGTCCGGCGCGGCACCGAGAGCCGACAGTCCCGCCTGGAGGGCGTCCGCGACCAGATCCTCCTTGGACGGCCAGCGGCGATAGACGGCCGCCTTTCCGGTCTGCGCGGCCGCGGCGACCCCCTCCATCGTGAGCCCGTTCCAACCGACCGTACCGAGCTGGTCCAGGGCGGCCTCGAGGATCGCCCGCTCGAGCACGGGTCCACGCCGACGCAGGGAGGTCGCCGGGGGGGCCGTCTGAGCGGGAGCGGCCGTCCAGCGCGAAGTATCCATGTCCATCTCTCCGATGTGCGGGTGCAGCAGCCTACGCAAGCAAGCATCTGGGCAGCATCTTCAGTGAACGCTTGCGTTCACTGTTGGGGAGTCACTACCGTTGACGCGACAGTGAACGCCCGCGTTCACTAATGTTCTTGTGGGGGAACCATGACTACCTCTCAGTTAGTCCACGACCAGAAGCCAGGGGCGGCTCGCCGGGAGGGGCGCCCCGGCATAGCCCTGACCGTCATCGCAGCCTGCCAACTCATGGTGGTACTCGACGCGACGATTGTGAACATCGCGCTCCCGCACATCCAGGATGCGCTCAAGTTCTCTACGACCGACCTCACCTGGGTCGTCAGCGCGTACACACTGACGTTCGGCGGACTGCTGCTGCTCGGCGGCCGTGCGGGCGACATCCTCGGCCGGCGCCGGGTCTTCATGACCGGCATCCTCCTCTTCACCCTCGCCTCCCTGCTCGGCGGACTCGCACAAGAGCCCTGGCAACTGCTGGCAGCGCGCGCCCTGCAGGGCGCGGGTGGCGCGATCGCCTCGCCCACCTCACTGGCCCTGATCACCACAACGTTCCCCGAGGGGCCGGAGCGGAATCGCGCGTTCGGCGTCTTCGCCGCGGTCTCCGCGGGCGGCGGCGCGATCGGCATGCTGGCGGGCGGCATGCTCACCGAGTGGCTCGACTGGCGCTGGGTGCTCTTCGTCAACGTGCCCATCGGTGTGCTGATCGCCGTGCTGGCCCCGATGTTCATCAACGAGTCCGAGCGCCATCCGGGACGCTTCGACATCGCGGGCGCGCTGACGTCGACGGCCGGCATGGCCTCTCTCGTGTACGGGTTCATCCGGGCCGCCGAGGAGGGCTGGCGCGACAGCCTCACGCTGGGGTCGTTCGGGGCGGCGGTCGTGCTGCTCGTGGCTTTCGCAGTCATCGAGAGCCGGGCCAGGGAGCCGATCACTCCGCTGAGGATGTTCGCGGACCGCAACCGTTCCGGCACGTATCTGATCATGCTGAGCCTGGCCGCGGCGATGTTCGGCATGTTCTTCTTCATCGTGCTCTTCGTGCAGAACGTGCTGGGGTACACGCCGATCCAGGCGGGTCTCGCCTTCCTGCCGGTGACGGTCGCGATCGCGACGGGCGCGGGCCTGTCGCAGCGCCTGCTGCCGGTGCTCGGCCCCAAGCCGTTCATGATGACCGGCTCGGCGCTCGTCGTGCTCGGGCTCGGCTGGCAGACGTTGATCAGCCCTGACAGCTCGTATCTCGGCGGGGTGCTCGGCCCGATGCTGATCTTCGGTTTCGGCATGGGTCTGAACTTCGTGACGCTGACGCTCACCGCGGTGTCCGGCGTCGCCCAACACGAGGCGGGTGCCGCATCGGGTCTGCTCAACGTGACCCAGCAGGTGGGCGGTTCGCTGGGCCTGTCCATCCTGACCACCGTGTTCGGTACGGCGAGCAGGGACGAGGCGAAGGTCCAGCTCCCGGACTTCATGGCGAACGGAACGGCGGAGCAGAAGGCCGCCTTCGCGAAGTCCGGGCAGCTGCCCGCGCCGTGGGGCCATGACGTGCTCGCCCACGGCATCTCGACCGCATTCATCCCGGCCGTCGCGATGGCCGCACTGGCGCTGCTCACGGCAACGCTGGTGATCCGCGTACGCAAGAGCGACCTGGAAGCGCTGGCCGGGGCGGCAGGGCCCTCGGGGGGCTGACCGCGGCAGCCTCGGAGCCGCCCCCACTCGGAACTCGGACGAGGAGCGTGGGTGCCGGGCCCTCCTATGACGGCGGGAGGGCCCGGCACCTGCGGGCTCCTCTGCGGTACGTCGGCCCCCTCCGCGCCATGGCGGATTCCCCGGTCGTACAGCCCGTTCCTCAGCGGTACATGAGATCCTGTCGCACCTTGCTGCACGTCTCCCAGTCGTCGGTCAGCGGCCGGTCGTCGAGGGAGCGCCGGGCGTGTGCCTCACCCCAGCTGGTCGCGTACCAGGGCCCGTCGTCCCGAAGGTCCTCGGCGATGTCCTGCAGCGCGCAGGAGCGCAGGGGCTCATCGAGCCGGTCGAGGGCCGGTACGGCGTCGGCGGACAGCTCTCGCGCATAGTCGAGGTCGAACTTGCCGGTGGCCTCGTAGCGCTGGACGTTCTGCTCCGCGATCAGGCCGTCGGGAGACAGCAGCCCGAAGGTGAGCACACCCGCCGCGGCACTCGCCGCGACGACACGCGGAAGCCAGCGAGCGCCCCACGCTCCGGCCGCCATGATCAGCACGATGACGAGGCCGAGCCAGAGCTCCACGGCGACCACCGAGAGCCTCAGCCGCGTCAGTCCGTACGCCTCCACGTACATGTCCATGCGCCGCACCGCCGACGCCACGACAACGAGCGTGAGAACACAGAGAGTTCCCAGCACCCCGCGTACCAGCCCTCGATCGCCCAGCGCGCCGCGCGGAGCCCAGCGCAGCGCGAACACGATGACGAGCAGCGTGAGCAGGGTGGCGATCAGCAACTGCCAGAACCCCTGCCGTGCGTACGCCGAGTACGTCAGGCCCGTCTTCTTCAGTACGGCGTCGTATCCGCCGAAGAGCACGACGAGCTGGACCGCGTTGAAGGCCGCGAACAGCACGCTGAGCACGATCAGCGGCAGCGCCCACTCGACGCGGCCGCGAGGCCGGCCGGAGGTCACCACGATCCGGTCCCACCGAAGGGGCGCCGCTGCCGTGTGGGCGGCCGCCAGCGCGCCGGCCACGCCTAGGGCGAGGAGCAGCAGGCGCCAGGGCCCGTCCGAGACCGATGCGTCGGGCATCAGATCACCGAGCACGTCCGCGAAGGCGGCGTCGGCCGAGGCGAACAGCGCACCGAAGACCAGCAGCAGACCCGCGGTCACGCCGACAACGCGCACGGCGGTGCCGAGGTTGCCCCGGGAGCCGCCCGTCCGGTCGCGCAGGCCGCGCCAGCCCCACGAGAGACCGGTGAGGAGTGAGGCGAGGACCCCGAACGGGCCCAGCAGCACACCGGGCCAGGTGCGCGAGCCGTGCAGCGCGAGCGAACCCAGCGCCACGGCGGAGACGACGGCCAGGAAGGACGGCCAGGTGGCGTCGCGCAGGGCGGGCACGAGCAGCAGGGCCAGCCCGCCGATGGCCCACACGAGAGTCCATGGGCGCGGCCGGCGGCGCGCGGCCTGGGCGGCGAAGAACGCGCCGAGCGCGGCCGGGATCGCGACGATCAGCAGGTTGAACGCCAGACCGTCGCCCAGCAGAAGCATGCTGAGTACGCCGGTGGCGAATACCGACCAGAGCGTCGCTGCGCGGATACGCGCGGGAGGCTCGCCGTGCAGTGGCTCGAGCCATGGGCCGCCGGCGGGGAGCGGATGGTCCCAGTCCGAGGCGCCGGCATCGATCACCTCATGGGCGCTGTTCGGCTCGTTCGCTTCACTCGGTTCGGCCGCGCTTCCTTTCTCGTTCGAGTCGTCGGCGCTGCTCGCGTCGTGATCTGCCGGCTCCGCTTCATCGGCCGGCTGCCCTTCAGCCATCGGCTCCGGCTGGGACGGTCTGTGGGACACGGGACCCCCTCCCGACCGGTCGCGAAGGCCCACGCGCGCGTGGCGGTGTCAGTCGGCGACCGGTGTCTCGTTCGGCGCACGCCCGAGCATGATCAACAGGCGGCGTGGCGGAAAGGCTAGCCGCGCAGGGGGCGGGAGGCGTGGCACCCTGGGCACTGTGGCATGACCGTGACAGAAAGAGACTCGACGCCGTAATGGACGGTTCATACGGAACGGCGTCATAGCCGACGAACAAATTCAGGCGGTGCCCGGCATCCAGGCCCTCACGCCGTCCCGCCCGTCATCCAGGCCGGCAAGGCCTCCGTCCGATTCAGCCATTCGGCCGGTGGCGAGCCCGCCTTGCCCCCGGCGATCACGCCGCCGACGATGGCGCAGGTCGTGTCCACGTCGCCGCCCACCTGGGCGGTGTTCCAGAACGCCTTCTCGAAGTCGCCGAGGCCCCGTGCCGCCGACCAGACCGCGAACGGCACCGTGTCGTGGGCCGTCGTGCGTCGCCCGCAGCCCAGCACGGCGGCGACCGTCGCCGTGTCGCCGTAGTCGAGCATGTCCCGGGCCCGCCGGAGCCCCGCCCCGACGGCGCTGCGCGGTACCAGGGCGATGACGCCGTCGAGCAGCGACTCGGGCGTCGGGAGACCCGAGGGGTCCGCGGCCAGCGCTGCCGCGGCGGCGACCGCCATCGCGCCCACGACGGCCTCGCGGTGCTGATGGGTGGGGTAGGCCGAGATCTCCGCCTGGTGCGTGGCCTGCTCGGGGTCGTCCGCGTACCAGGCGCCGAGGGGCGCGATCCGCATCGCGGCGCCGTTGCCCCAGGAACCCTGGCCCTTGAACAGCGCGGCAGACAGCTCGCGCCAGTCTCCGCCCTCGCGGATCTGGCGCAGCAGCCGGTTCACCGCAGGCCCGTAGCCGCGGTCGAAGTCGTGGTGCTCCGCGAACGACTGCGCGAGCGCGTCCTGGTCGATCCGGTGGTGCGCGGCCAGCACGGCCACCACGGAGCAGGCCATCTCGGTGTCGTCCGTCCACTGCCAGGGGCCGGACGGCACCTCGCGGCGCTTGAGCAGCGGATAGTGCGCGGGCACGAAGAACTGCGAGCCCAGCGCGTCTCCGACGGCGAGTCCGCGCAGGCTGGCCAGAGCGCGGTCCAGGCGCCCGTCGGCAGAGGAGTCAGCGGTCATCTCGCTGCCACTTTATCCGGTGACCCCGTACGGTTCCGGTTCACGCCAGCGGTCGAAGGGCCGGTCCAGCGTGTACTTGCCGTTCTCCCCGAGGACGAGCATCCGCGTCTCGCCGTTCCCCGGGTTCGACAGGCACTCGAACTCGGCCACCGTCCAGTGGAACCAGCGCATGCAGAACAACCGCATGGTCAGACCGTGGGTGACCAACAGCACGTTCGGCGGATGATCCGGCGCCTCGAAGCTGCGGAACAGACTCTCCAGGAACGCGCCCACCCGGTCGTAGACGTCGGCGCCCGACTCGCCCTGCGCGAAGCGGTAGAAGAAGTGCCCGTATGCGTCGCGATAGGCCTGCTGAAGCCGTACGTCGTCGCGGTCCTGCCAGTTGCCCCAGTCCTGCTCGCGCAGTCGCGGTTCCTCACGGATCCGCACCAGTTCGGGGTCCAGTCTGAAGGCGCGGAGGGTCTCATGGGTTCGGCGGTACGGCGACACGTACACGCTGACGCGTTCTCGCCCGAACAGTTCCCGGAGTCTGTCGCCGGTCTCCTCGGCCTGGCGCCGGCCCGTCTCGGTGAGCGCGAGTGCGTGGTCCGGTTCGCGCTCGTACACGGTGTCGTCGGCGTTGCCCACCGACTCCGCGTGCCGGACGAGGACGATGCGCCGTGGTCGTGCCATGGTCAAACCCTAGATGCGTCTCCGACAGTCGAGCACACGTACGGACCATCCGGCTTACGTGAGATCACGCACGCCTGGAAAGGGCATCGCGCGTCCGTGTCACACGGTCCACGAGGGCTCCAGCTCCACGATGTCTCCGGCCAGGCCCGCCACATCGGCGTCCGTCTGGGCCCGCAGAGCAAGGCGCTCAACGCGTTCGACCCGGTACTTTCCGTGCTCTGCGGCCGACTGCCACATCGACAGCACCAGGAACTCGTGGTCGGGCGCCTCTCCGAACAGACCCCGCACCATTCCCGGAGAGCCGGCCATGGCGGGGTTCCACACCTTCTCCTGCATCAGCGCGAAATTCTCGACGCGGTCCGCATGGACGCGGCAGTGCGCGACACGCACCACATCTGCGTCCGTGAAGCGGGGTTCGAAGCCGGTCTTCACATCGAACCGGTGCTCGAAGAGCTTCACCTGGGCGTCCTTGAAGGTGCCCGACTGGGCGGCGGCGAGCCGGTCGTGGGAGCGCGCCATGAACGAGTCGTAGAAGGTCCGGTTCTCCCAGAAGGCGAAGACATGGGCCACCCCGGGCCGCAGGCGGCTCCATCCCCCGCCCTGCCCACGGAAACCCGGCTCCCCCGGAAGCCCCGCCCATTTCCGCTGCCCCCGTTCAAAACCGCGGCGGTCCACCACGGTGCAGCGAATCCACTTGACCAGCACCGCGCAATCCTAAGGCCAGGGACCGTGACCCCGGTCTCACTCGGTCGGAGGATCCCTTCAACAACCATGAGTTCTCCGGCTGTTGACCACCGCGGACCGCACGCCGGGGAACCATACTGGGCAACAGACCGAACAGACGGACACATACCGAAGCAGGTCGGATTCGGGGAGGGCAGGTCTCTTGGCCAGTCTCAACAAGGGACTCAAGAAGGTCGAAGTACGGCTCCGGTGGGACCCGAGCCCACTGGGCCGGCCACCACACGACCTCGACATCGTCGCCGCGACGTACACGGCGGACGAGCCGTACGGGAGGCCGTCGTACGTCGTGCACTTCGGCAGCCGGTCGCCCGACGGCACCATCACACTCAGCCGGGACAGCCTGACCGGTCAGGGCTTCGGCTCCGACGAGGTGATGGTCCTGGAGCTCGAGCGGCTGGCGGCCCGGCACGCGCGCGTAGTGGTCGGTGTGGTCATCCAGCAGCGCAGCGGCGAGATTACGTTCCAGGACATCGCCAACGCGCGCGTGGTGATCGTCGAAGGCCATACGGAGCTGGCGGCGGTCGACTTCACGCAGGTCGCCGCGTCCACCGCGGCCACCGTCGCGGAGTTCACCCGGGACACCTCCGGGGAGTGGGAGCTGCACGAAGTGCTGCGCGGCTTCGACGGGGACCCGGAGTCCTTCGCCGCCGTCATGGGCAGCCGTTCCTGATCCTTCCGGGAACGCCTCGACGGGCGGTGCGGCCGTTCGCCGCACCGCCCCGCACAGGTTCCTGCCGTCGTCGACGCGGGCGGCCTCGCAGTGCTCGATGTAGCCGGTCTTCTTCGCCGGCATCGGCAGGTTCGGATGTCCGGTGGTGCGCAATAGCCCGGAGCCGTCGACTGAGACGGCCGCGTAATTGAGTTGCCCGGCCGGCCGGGCGCCCCCGAGGATCTGCCCATGACCACGACGACTGTTTCCGTGCTGCCGATGTCCTCCTCCGCTGCTGCGGGGCGGGGCCAGCAGCAGCCCGGCTGTCCTCGGAGGTCGACTCTGCACCGCGCATGAGCGCGGCCCTGGTCGCCGGGCTCCTGGCCGGCTATGGCATCGCCATGCCTGTGGGAGCGGTCGCGACGTATCTCGTGGCCCTCACTGCGCGGACGTCGTTGAGGGTCGGTGCTTGTGCCGCTTTGGGCGTCGCGACCGCTGACGGCCTGTATGCGCTGATCTCGATGATCGGGGGCTCGGCGCTCGCACCCGCCATCAAGCCGATCACACTGCCTCTGCACTGGGCATCGGCCGTAGTGCTCCTTGCGCTGGCATGCCGAAGCGCCGTGACGGCCATCGCCATGTACCGCAAACGGCAGGACGCGGGCAGGGCTGACCGGGAACTGATGAGTCCGGTGCGGGCGTATCTCGGACTCCTGGGCATCACGATGATGAACCCGATCACCGTGATCTATTTCGCGGCCCTGGTGCTCGCCGGCCAGGGCACCACCGCACCGGACCACTGGGACAAGGCTGTGTTCGTCATGGCGGCCTTCGCAGCCTCGACCAGTTGGCAACTGCTGCTCGCCAGCGGCGGAGCACTGCTCGGTCGCGTGCTGACAGGCCCTCACGGTCGTTTGTTCACCGCCCTGGTCTCCAGCGCCGTGATCGTTGGACTTGCCGCCCATCTACTGGTCTCCCAGTCATGATCGGCCGGTCACCTCGGCCGCGTAGGCGGCTCTGACGGAAGTCGCTCGGGTTGACGTAGCGGGCGCGGCTCGTGCTGTGTCGGCGAACATCGTTGAGTCGGTCACGCCACCCAGGTCAGCGACACAGCGAAGGGGACCGGCCGATGACCGGTCCCCTTCGTGAGCTGCTGGTCAGCTACATGTACGGACTACGCCGGATGGTGCGTCCAACGCAATTCCGCCTCTGATCAGCTGCAGCCGCTGGTCGAGCCGCAGCCCTCGCAGATGTAGCAGGACCCGGCGCGCTGCATCTTCGTACCGCAGGAGAAGCACAGCGGGGCGTCGGCCTGGATGCCCAGCTGCATCTCCACCAGCTCGGCGCTGGTGTGCGCCTGCTTCGGGGCGGGCTTGGCCGCCTCCTCCTTGGGCGCGGCGGCCACGGCCTTCAGCTCCTGCGCCCGCGGTGCGGACTGGGCCAGGCCCTCGACGTCCACCTCGACATCGTCGACGGACTGCTCGTACGAACCGGTCTCGAGGTGACGCTGGCGCTCCTCGGCGGAGTGGATGCCGAGCGCCGAGCGGGTCTCGAAGGGCAGGAAGTCCAGCGCCAGGCGGCGGAAGATGTAGTCGACGATCGACTGCGCCATCCGCACGTCCGGGTCGTCCGTCATGCCGGCCGGCTCGAAGCGCATGTTCGTGAACTTCGAGACGTACGTCTCCAGGGGCACGCCGTACTGCAGACCGACCGAGACGGCGATGGAGAAGGCGTCCATCATGCCCGCGAGGGTGGAGCCCTGCTTGGACATCTTCAGGAAGACCTCACCGAGACCGTCGTCGGGGTAGGAGTTGGCCGTCATGTAGCCCTCGGCGCCACCGACCGTGAAGGACGTGGTGATGCCGGGACGGCCCTTCGGCAGACGCTTGCGGACCGGGCGGTACTCGACGACCTTCTCGACCGCGGCCCGGATGGTGTCCTCGGCCTTCGCGGTGACCTCGGCCTTCTCCTTCTCCTTGGTCTTCGCGGAGAGGGGCTGGCCGACCTTGCAGTTGTCGCGGTAGATCGCGAGCGCCTTGACGCCCATCTTCCAGGCCTCGAAGTAGATCTCCTCGACCTCCTCGACGGTCGCCGACTCCGGCATGTTGACCGTCTTGGACAGGGCGCCGGAGATCCACGGCTGGATCGCGGCCATCATGCGGACGTGGCCCATCGCGGAGATGGAGCGCTCGCCCATGGCGCAGTCGAACACCTCGTAGTGCTCGTGCTTGAGGCCCGGGGCGTCGACGACATTGCCGTGCTCGGCGATGTGGGCGACGATCGCCTCGATCTGCTCCTCCTGGTAGCCCAGGCGGCGCAGGGCCTGCGGCACGGTGCCGTTGACGATCTGCATCGAGCCGCCGCCGACCAGCTTCTTGAACTTGACCAGCGCGAGGTCGGGCTCGAGGCCGGTGGTGTCGCAGGACATCGCGAGACCGATGGTGCCGGTCGGGGCGATGACGGAGGCCTGCGAGTTGCGGAAGCCGTTCTTGTCGCCGAGGCGGACCACGTCCTGCCAGGCCTCCGTGGCGGCGGCCCAGATCGGCGTGTCCAGGTCGTCCATGCGGACGGCCTTGTCGTTGGCGTCGGCGTGCTGCTGCATGACGCGCAGGTGCGGCTGCGCGTTGCGGGCGTAGCCGTCGTACGGGCCGACGACCGCGGCGAGCTCGGCGGAACGCTTGTACGAGGTGCCGGTCATCAGGGAGGTGATGGCACCGGCGAGCGCGCGGCCGCCGTTGGAGTCGTACGCGTGGCCGGTCGCCATCAGCAGGGCCCCGAGGTTGGCGTAGCCGATACCGAGCTGACGGAAGGCGCGGGTGTTCTCGCCGATCTTCTGGGTCGGGAAGTCCGCGAAGCAGATGGAGATGTCCATCGCCGTGATGACGAGCTCGACGACCTTGGCGAAGCGCTCGACGTCGAAGGACTGGTGGCCCTTGCCGTCGTCCTTCAGGAACTTCATCAGGTTCAGCGAGGCGAGGTTGCAGGACGTGTTGTCCAGGTGCATGTACTCGCTGCACGGGTTCGAGCCGTTGATCCGGCCGGACTCCGGGCACGTGTGCCAGTGGTTGATGGTGTCGTCGTACTGGATGCCCGGGTCGGCACACGCCCACGCGGCCTCGGCCATCTTGCGGAACAGCGCCTTGGCGTCGACCTCCTCGATGACCTCGCCGGTCATGCGGGACGTCAGGCCGAACTTGCCGCCCGACTCGACGGCCTTCATGAACGTGTCGTTCACACGGACCGAGTTGTTGGCGTTCTGGTACTGGACGGAGGTGATGTCCTCGCCGCCCAGGTCCATGTCGAAGCCCGCGTCGCGCAGCGCGCGGATCTTCTCCTCTTCCTTCACCTTGGTCTCGATGAAGTCCTCGATGTCCGGGTGGTCGACGTCGAGGATGACCATCTTGGCCGCGCGGCGCGTTGCGCCACCCGACTTGATCGTTCCGGCGGAGGCGTCGGCGCCGCGCATGAAGGACACGGGACCGGAGGCGTTGCCACCGGAGGACAGCAGCTCCTTGGAGGAGCGGATACGGGAGAGGTTCAGGCCGGCACCGGAGCCGCCCTTGAAGATCATGCCCTCTTCCTTGTACCAGTCGAGGATCGACTCCATGGAGTCGTCGACGGACAGGATGAAGCACGCGGAGACCTGCTGCGGCTGCGGGGTTCCGACGTTGAACCAGACGGGGCTGTTGAAGCTGAAGATCTGGTGCAGGAGGGCGTACGCCAGCTCGTGCTCGAAGATCTCGGCGTCGGCGGGCGAGGCGAAGTACTTGTAGTCTTCACCGGCCTTCCGGTACGTCTTCACGATGCGGTCGATGAGCTGCTTGAGGCTCACCTCGCGCTGCGGGGTGCCGACGGCACCGCGGAAGTACTTGCTGGTGACGATGTTGACCGCGTTCACCGACCAGAAGTCGGGGAACTCGACGCCGCGCTGCTCGAAGTTGACCGAGCCGTCGCGCCAGTTGGTCATGACGACGTCACGACGCTCCCAGACCACCTCGTCGTACGGGTGCACGCCGGGGGTGGTGTGGATGCGCTCGATACGCAGCCCCTTGCTCGCCTTGGTGCCCTTGGCTCGGGAACCTCGCGCTGCCGGGCCGCTCGCCGTCTCTGTCATGCCGCCTCCCTATATCGGGCTAAAACGCCCTGAAGTGCCATTTTCTTCCTATGGCACGTTTGTCTGTCTTGCGTTGCGGGCGCCGCTTTTGCCGCCCGCAACAGGTCTTTGGTCGCCGCCGCACTCCGGCCGGGCCGGTCCGCCCGGTCCAGGCCTGCCGGTCAGTCGGCGGCAGCGGCGGGCACGGGGACTTCGGCAGTCTCTCCGGACCCGCGGTCGGTCGCTTCGCGCCCTGCGCCCGCGCACTGCGGGTCCGCGGCGGGCCGCTCTGCCGGGTTCTCCCTCAGCTCTGTGATGGCGGCCTCGAAGTCCTCGAGCGAGTCGAACGCCCGGTACACGGACGCGAAGCGCAAGTAGGCGACAAGGTCGAGTTCCTGCAGCGGGCCGAGGATGGCCAGCCCCACATCGTGGGTGGTCAGCTCGGCGCTGCCGGTGGCGCGCACGGCCTCCTCGACCCGCTGGCCGAGCTGGGCGAGGGCGTCCTCGGTGACAGGCCGTCCCTGGCACGCCTTGCGCACTCCGTTGATGACCTTGGTGCGGCTGAAGGGCTCCGTCACTCCACTGCGCTTGATCACCATCAGCGAGCAGGTCTCCACGGTCGTGAACCGCCGGGAGCAGTCGGGGCACTGGCGGCGCCTGCGGATCGACGTGCCGTCGTCGGTCGTACGACTGTCGACGACTCGACTGTCGGGGTGCCTGCAGAAGGGGCAGTGCATGACTTCCAACCCTCCTTCACAGCAGACTCAATAGCCCCAAAAGGCGTCACACGCCCCTCGAAGCAGCCCCAAGCATAGGCGATGCCGGAGGGTCCGAAGGACCGGGGGACCACAACTTCTGGGCTACGACTGCAATCCAACCACTAGATCTGGGGTTTGGCCGCACTTTCGGCACCATCGCGTGTCGCGCCACGGAAAGACCGTGGTTTACGCAGGTCCCGCCACATGTCCGGCCTCACACCTTGCCGCGCGTACCGCCCGTTTCGCAGGCAATCCGGGTCGATGCCGAGGCATGCCCGGGTCGGTGCGCGGCCGGGCGGAAGCCGGATGGCAGACTGGAAGCCCCACAAGGGAGCTCTCGATCCCGGCGGTGAATCGTAGCGGATTGAGCCCAAATGCCTGACACGCCGGGCGACAGCCATACACCCGGACTCATGATCAAGTGCGGCAATCCGCGATATTTCACTCGAACGTGTGTTTGGCGCAACCTTTCGAAAGCAACTACCGTTGTCCAGCTAGGGAGAACATCTCGAGAGGGGCCGACCGACGTGACCACCACCGCAGACAGTGCCACCATCACTGCCCAGGATCGCTCCCAGGGCCGACTCGAGCCGGTGCATGCCATGAACGACGCAATCGCAAACCAGGAGGGGGCGAAGCCCGTCCGCTCCCTGCCGGGCCGACCTCCAGGCATCCGGGCTGACAGCTCCGGACTAACCGACCGGCAGCGGCGGGTCATCGAGGTCATCAGGGACTCCGTGCAGCGGCGCGGTTACCCACCGTCCATGCGGGAGATCGGGCAGGCGGTCGGCCTCTCCAGCACCTCCTCGGTGGCCCACCAGCTCATGGCACTGGAGCGCAAGGGCTTCCTGCGCCGCGACCCGCACCGGCCCCGTGCGTACGAGGTCCGCGGCGCCGACCAGCCGACGGTCCAGCCCACCGACACGGCGGGCAAGCCGGCCGCGTCGTACGTTCCGCTGGTCGGCCGGATCGCCGCCGGTGGCCCGATCCTCGCCGAGGAGTCGGTCGAGGACGTGTTCCCGCTGCCCCGGCAGCTCGTGGGCGACGGCGAGCTGTTCGTCCTGAAGGTCGTCGGCGACTCCATGATCGAGGCCGCCATCTGTGACGGGGACTGGGTGACGGTGCGCCGCCAGCCGGTCGCCGAGAACGGCGACATCGTCGCGGCGATGCTCGACGGCGAGGCCACGGTCAAGCGCTTCAAGCGCGAGGACGGCCATGTGTGGCTGCTTCCGCACAACTCCGCGTACCAGCCGATCCCCGGTGACGAGGCGACGATCCTCGGCAAGGTGGTGGCGGTGCTGCGGCGGGTGTGAGACTCCGCCCCTGACCGGGCCCCGGGACCACTGCGCCGGTCCCGGGGCCCTGCATTTTGTCGCCCGAGCCGCCAAGGGGCCGCGGGCGCCAGAAGCTGCCGAGACCACCTGGTGTCCGCACCCGCTCGCCGCGGCCTACCGGCCCTCCGCCTCGCCGTCCGTGGCGGCCTCCTTGGCCGTCGCGTCGATCGCCGCCAGCGAGCGGCGGACCTGGTTGCGGTCCGTCGTGTACCAGAAGTCGGGCAGGGACGCCTTCAGATAGCTGCCGTAGCGAGCCGTGGCCAGCCTCGGGTCCAGTACGGCGACCACTCCGCGGTCCCCCGATGCCCGTACGAGACGCCCGGCGCCCTGAGCCATCAGCAGCGCCGCATGGGTTGCCGCGACGGCCATGAAGCCATTGCCGCCGTTCTCCTCGACGGCCTTCTGGCGGGCGCTCATCAGCGGATCGTCGGGGCGCGGGAAGGGGATCTTGTCCATGACCACCAGCTGACAGCTGGGCCCTGGCACGTCGACTCCCTGCCAGAGCGACAGCGTGCCGAACAGGCAGGTCTTCGGATCGGCCGCGAAGTTCTTGATCAGCTCGCCGAGGGTCTCCTCCCCCTGCAGCAGTATCGGGAACTCCGGGATGCGGGCGCGCAGCGCCTCGGCCGCGGACTGGGCGCCGCGCATGGAGGAGAACAGGCCGAGTGTGCGCCCGCCCGCCGACTGGATCAGTTCGGTGAGCTCGTCGAGCATGTCACCGCGCTCGCCGTCGCGAGCGGGGCGGGACAGATGCTTGGCGACATAGAGGATGCCCTGCTTGCGGTACTCGAAGGGCGAGCCGACGTCGATGCCCTTCCATACGGGCAGATCCTCGCCCTCGCTGCCCGGTGTCCCCGCGATGCCTTCGGGGGCCAGGCCCAGCGAGGCGCCCACGCCGTTGAAATCGCCGCCCAGCTTCAGTGTCGCCGAGGTCAGCACCACGGAGCGGTCCGCGAAGAGCTTCTCGCGGAGCAGGCCGGACACGGACATGGGAGCGACCCGCAGCGAGGCGCCGAAGCGGTCATGGCGTTCGTACCAGACGACGTCCCACTCGGAGCCGTTGGTGATGCGCTCCGCCACGTCGTGCACGGTCTCGACGGAAGCCAGCGCCTGCTTGCGCACCGCGTCCTCGTCCTGGACGGACTTGTCACGGGTGGTGCCGAGGGCCGAGATGACGGTGCGGGCGGCGTCGCGCAGCGCCATCAGCGCATAGCCGAGGTCCTCGGGGATCTCCTCCAGGCGGCCCGGCAGGGCCAGCTCCATCAGCCGCTCGAAGCCCTCGGCGGCGGTCTGCAGCTGATCGGCCGCCTTCTCGTTCACCAGCTTGGCCGCCCGCCGCACGGCACGGTTCACCTGGCCCGGTGTGAGCTCGCCGGTGGCCACTCCGGTGACCCGGGAGACCAGCTCATGGGCCTCGTCGACGATCAGGACCTCGTGCTGCGGAAGGACCGGGGCACCTTCGATGGCGTCGATGGCGAGGAGTGCGTGGTTGGTGACGACGACCTCGGCGAGCTTCGCGCGCTCGCGCGCCATCTCGGCAAAGCACTCGGCGCCGTACGCGCACTTCGAGGCGCCGAGGCACTCCCGGGACGACACGGAGATCTGGGCCCAGGCCCGGTCCGAGACACCAGGGGTGAGATCGTCGCGGTCGCCGGTCTCCGTCTCGTCCGCCCAGTCCCGCAGTCTGAGCAGGTCCTGGCCGAGCTTGCTGGTGGGTGCGGCCGCCTCGAACTGGTCGAAGAGACCCTCCTCCTCGTCCTGCGGCATGCCCTCGTGCAGGCGGTGCAGGCAGAGATAGTTGGAGCGGCCCTTGAGCATGGCGAACTCGGGGCGGCGACGCAGCAGCGGATGCAGCGCGTCGACCGTACGCGGAAGATCCCGTTCCACGAGCTGGCGCTGGAGCGCCAGGGTGGCCGTCGCCACGACGACCCGGTCCCCGTGCGCGAGCGAGGGCACCAGATAGCCGAGCGACTTACCGGTGCCGGTGCCCGCCTGGACGAGCAGATGGGAGCCGTCGTCGATCGCCTCGGCGACGGCTTCGGCCATGGCGACCTGGCCAGGCCGCTCCGTGCCGCCGACCGCGGTGACGGCGGCATGCAGGAGGTCGGGGAGTGAGGGCTTCGTCATAGGTCATCCACCCTAGTGCGTGGCTCTGACAGTCCCGGCCCCGAGACAGCCAGGGGCAACCAGGCTGCGAGGTCAGGTCGTCATCCGCAGCGCGCGGTCGCGGACCATGATCGCCGCCCGCTTGCCGGGGAGGTCGACCTCCGCCGAGAAGCGGAAGCCCGCGCTCAGAAAGGCGGAGACGGAGGGAGTGTTGCGCAGGTCGGGTTCGGCGATCACGCGGGTGCAGCGCAGTCGATGGTCGAGCACCAGATCGGCGACGGCTCTGAGCAGGATTGTGCCGAGTCCCCGGCCGCGGTGGGCGACACCGCCGATGAGGAGGTGGACTCCGGTGTCGTGCGGACGGGCGGGGTAGTAGCGGGAGACCGGGTCGAGGTCCGCGCGATAGATCTCCCAGTAGCTCATCGGGGCGCCGTCGAGCACTCCGAGACAGGGGACGCTGCGTCCGTCGCCTTCGAGCTGGGGACGCAAGTGGGCCTCGGTCACTGAGGCGGGGCCGTCGAGCTCCCAGAACTCGGCCACGGCCGGGTCGTTCATCCAGCGGCTGATGAGCGACAGATCGCGTTCCACGCGGACGGGGACGAGCCTGAAGACGCCCGCGGGTGTGCTGGCCGGGCCCCATGCGGCGAGGTTGTCGAGCAGATCGTCGTCGGCGAAGGCCGCGAGGTCCGCCGGCATGAGCCCCGCGAGGGGCTGCGCCTTGTCGTGCCCGCCGGCGTCCGCGGCGGCGGGCGCTTCAGCGAGCGTGGTCACGCGGGCTGCCGACGGAGCCTGCGCGCCGCCTGCGCGCCCTGGCCCCTCAGCGGGCTGGTCGGCTTCCGGCTCCGGGGCGGCATCCGTGAAGAGAGCGACGAGCTCGTCCGGCAGGTGCAGGTCCAGCGTGTCCTGGCTGTCCGCGTCCTGGCTGTGGGTGTCCTGGCTGGGCGTGTCCGCGCCGGCATCGGTCGCGGTCCCGGTGGCGGGCCCGGTCTCCGGACCGGTCCGCGGACCGGTCCCGGTGGCGGTGGCGGTGGGGGCACCGGCGTCGGTGCTCGCATCGGTGGGAGCCACGGCGCTGCTCCTCTCTCGAAGTGCGGGTGGGTCATGTACCTCAGGAATGAAGGGGGTTGGCGATCGTGACGTAGACGGACTGGGTGTCGACGGGTCCGACGAGCTCGTCGAGACCGTGCACGCGAGTGAGGAGGTTGGCCTTGCAGCGCAGCACAGGCGAGTCGAGGAGCTGTTCCGGAAGCGGGGTGCACAGACCCTGAGGTCCCCTTGCGACGTCGCGGAGGAACTGGCGGAACGCGGCGAGCAGCAGTTTCTCGTCGGCGAGGCGCTGGGAGCCGAACGCTCCGATGAGGCCGAAGACGTTGTTGATCGCCAGGTAGTAGGCGAAGCGCTCGTCGGTGACCGCGTCGGAGACGAACGTGTCGCTGAGTTCACCGATACCGGGGAGGCGCTTGTCGAGCTCGTCACGCCGCGACTCGCGGAAGTAGTACCCCTGGTTGTCCCGGTAGCGGCCGCCGATGGGCCAGCCGTCGGGGTCGAGAAGCACGAGCGTGTTCTGCTGATGAGCCTCCAGCGCGATGCCCGCCTCGCTGTCGAGCCACAGCACGGGGCGTACGGCCTGCTGCAGATAGCGCAGGAACCACTCGGCGGCGACGGCTCCCCTGGGGCGGCCCGTCCGTCCGGCGAGTCCGGTCACGAGCTCGGTGAGCCGCGACCGCATGGGGGTGCGGTCCTGTCCTGCGGGCTGGTCCGGCGGCCGCGGCGAGACGAGTCCTGCGATGCAGGAGACGTCGTCACCAGGGCCGAAGGGGTTGTGTCGGATCATGACGTCGAGCCCTGGCAGGGGGGCGCCGTCGGGTCCGTCGACGGCGAGCCAGGCCGGGTCGCGCACGATGTCGAAGCCCGGGTGCGCCTTCTGCCACTGCTCCGCGAGGCCGCTGCGCAGCAGACGGTGGACCTCGACGCCGCGGTGGAGTTCCTTGCGGAGGTTCTCCCGGCGGGAGTTGGTGATGCGCAGCCCCAGCGACAGCTTGAGCATCACGGGTGCGCCCGAGCGGTACACGGTGCGTACGGAGGAGGTGGGATGCCACGGTGAGCCGTGGGCACCGAGGTCCTTGAGGAGGCCGGCCTCGAGGAGTTCCGCGGTCTCCGGGCGGTAGGCCATCTCGCGGATCTGCCACGGATGCATCGGAAGGGCGGTGTATCCCTCGGGCAGCGGCAGTCCGTCACCGGCGAGAAAGGCAGTGAGCTGCGCCGCGGGGACTGCGCGGCCGCGCTCGGTCCATGCCGAGTCGGTGGCGAGGACGGACGGGGCCACAGCCATCCAGTGCAACGGGAAGGCTCCCCTCGACTCCGGGGAGTAGAGCCGCGATTCGGCCTCCGTCAGTCCTTCGCGGCTCTTCGGGGCCGGGTGCAGGGGGTGTCCGAGGAGCAGCGCCTGCTCGGCGGCCAGAAAGAGGTCCGGTGCGTCGCCGGGGCTCCTCCTGCGGTCGGCGATGAACATGGCCGTACGCTGCACGGAATCGGCGACCCGCGCCACGAGGTCGACGCCGTCGCCGAGTTGCAGGGCAGGAACACCCTGCGGAACGTCCTGTGCTGCCGAAACGTCCTCGACGACCGGTCCGTCACCTTCCGTGGGGCCGTCCGCATCGGCTGCCGCCCCGCCCGCCTCCCCCACGCACTCACGCGCGAGCAGCGCCGCGACGGTCACCGCGTCGACCGACGGCGCGCTGTCCGGGCCGTCTTCGAGATACGGCAGGCCGAAGCGGTGCCATCCGCAGGCCGACCAGTAGTGCACGGGCACGAGAAGTGCGGTGCAACTGGCGTCGAGTGGTACACGCAAGGTGCCCTGTTCCGGTGCGGCGAGGTTCTTCTCCCGCACCCAGCAGCGCAGCAGGTTCTCGACGGCTGCCCCCTGTGCGGCGATCCCTGGATCGGGGTGTTCCAGCAGGTCGGCGGTTGCGCCGCGCAGGTGTTCGGCCGCCTGGCCGCCCTCCTGCTGCCGGGGTACGGAGAGGGGCTCCGCGAGCAGTGGCGCCTGCGGGCCATCGGTGCCGTGCAGGGGGATGTGGGAGCGGCCTTCTGGTTCGGAGTTGGCGTTCAAGGAAGCTTCCTCATGGGGTCGTTCGGGCTCGTACGGGACGGACCGTGGCGGCGCGGGGCGGGCTGTGACGTTTGAAGGCGGCTCTGTTCGACGCGATCGGCCTCTCGTCTCCGGTCGACGCTGATCGGCGCTAGTCGACGTGGTGCCGGTGCACCGCCGCGGCCAGCGCGTCGGCGAGACGGTCGAGAACCGCGGAGGCCTGCTCGTCCGTGAGGGTGAGCGGAGGAAGAAGGCGTACGACGCTGGAGTGCCTGCCGCCGAGCTCCACGATCAGTCCGCGGCGCAGGCACTCGCGCTGGACCGCGGCGGCCAGCTCGGGCGCCGCGGGCGGCGGGCCGGGAGCCGTCGGATCCTCGGCCGCGGGGTCCACGAGCTCGATGCCGATCATCAGTCCGCGGCCACGCACATCGCCGACGCACGCGTACTCGGCGGCCAGCCCCTGGAGTTGGCCGAGCATACGGGTGCCCAGCACCCCGGCCCGCTCTGCGAGCCGGTTCTCCCGGACGTACGCCAAGGTGGCCGCGCCCGCCGCCATAGCAAGCTGGTTGCCGCGGAAGGTGCCCGCGTGGGCGCCCGGCCCCCAGGTGTCGAGATCGTCCTGGTAGACCACGACGGCCAGGGGCAGGCTGCCGCCGATGGCCTTGGACAGCACCATCACGTCGGGTGTGATGCCGCTGTGTTCGACCGCCCAGAACGTGCCGGTCCGCCCGACACCGGTCTGCACCTCGTCGGCGATCAGCGGAACGGACCGGGCCGCGGTGATCTCGCGCATGCGCCGCAGCCAGTCGTCGGGGGCGGGGATCACGCCGCCCTCCCCCTGCACCGGTTCGAGGATCATCCCCGCGGGCTGGGGCACACCGGACTTGGGATCGTCCAGGAGGTTCTCGGTCCAGCGTGCGGCGAGCTCGGCGCCGCGGGGGCCGCCGACACCGAACGGGCAGCGGTAGTCCTGCGGGTACGGAAGTCTCGCCACCCGTACGCCGGTCGCGCCACCGGATGCGTCGAGCGCCCCCGCCGTCATGCCGTGGTACGCGCCGGCGAAGGCCAGCACGTCGCTTCGTCCGGTCGCCGTGCGCACCAGCTTCAGTGCGGCCTCGACCGCATCCGTGCCGGCGGGGCCGCAGAACTGGATGCGGGCGCGGTCGGCGAGGCGGGGCGGAAGGGTGCGGAACAACTCCGTCGTGAAGGCGTCCTTGACGGGTGTGGCCAGGTCGAGGACGTGCAGCGGCGCACCGGAGTCGAGGACTTTTCTGATCGCCTCGAGCACGACCGGGTGGTTGTGTCCCAGCGCCAGCGTCCCGGCGCCGGAGAGGCAGTCGAGATAGCGCCGGCCGTCCGCGCCTTCGATCGTCAGGCCGCGGGCCCGCACGGGCACGATCGGCAGGGCGCGGGCATAGGTGCGCGCAGCTGATTCGCGCGCCGACTGGCGGCGCAGAATCCCCTCGAATGCGACGGGCGCCGCCGCGGGCGCAGGCTCGGTCACGGCCACGACTGTCGGTCCTCCCGCTGTTCCCTGGCGAAATCCCGCCCGGTGCCGGACGAGTTCCCGCTTCAGCTGGGCGGGTTCCCGCTGAGCGCAGGCGAGTTGACGGGGGCTGAACGCACGGAGCGACTGCCCCGTAGGTTTCCAACGACGCCGGGGCCGGAGGATCACGGGTTGGCGGAAGATCCTTGCCTCGATGGAACCGTCGCCGTCGCGTCCGCCGTCCCCCACGGCACCGGCACCGTGTGCGGTGCCGTTCGGCCGGACAGGCCGGCCAGTTCGCAGAGACCAGGGGGGTCACACCATGCGAGCCATCCGCCGGATCCCAGCCGCGCGTCGCGGACGGAATTCACGGCGCAGAACGTCGGTGGCGGGCGCGGTCGCCCTCGGCGCCGTACTGGTGTTGACCGCCACGGCGTGCGACGGCTCGGGCGAAGACAACGCGGGCGATGAGCCGTCGGCCGCCGGCACCCGGACGGACGACGGCAGGTTCGAGATTCCGCAGAACATCCAAGACCGGCTCAAGGAGCACGGGATCGACCTGGACAAGTGGCGGAACGGCGCCTGGAAGAACTGGGACAAGGACGACTGGCTGCGCGAGGCCAAGGACTTCGTCAACCCGGTCATCGAGGGCCTCTGGGACCCGGACCGGATGCGCGACGCCGAGGACCCGGACACGGGGGTCGCCGACGATCTCGCCGGCGACCAGGGCGTCACCGACCCGACGCCCGCTCCCGTGGCGGCGCGGACGGTGAAGACGCCGTACCACGCCGACGCGGCCGAGGCGGGCAAGGTCTTCTTCGACGGGCCGGAGGGCTCGATGGTCTGTTCCGCGACCGTGGTCGAGGATCCGGCGCACCCCGGCAAGTCCAATCTGGTGTGGACCGCGGGCCACTGCGTGCACGCGGGCAAGGACGGCGGCTGGTACCGCAACATCGCCTTCGTCCCGTCGTACAACAACGACGGCAAGTCGGTCGATGACCTGCAGAACGCCACCAGGGAGGAGGTCGCTCCGTACGGCGTGTGGTGGGGTGACTGGGCGGCGACCTCCGACCAGTGGATCGAGCAGGGCGGGCCGACCGGCGGGCAGGGCGCTCCGTACGACTTCGCCGTCATCCATGTGACGCCCGAAAAGGGCGGTGAGGGCAAGTCCCTCGAGGAGACGGTGGGTTCCGCGCTTCCCGTGGACTTCGACGCGCCGGCCGCGAACGAGCTGAGGAGCCTCACGGCGATCGGCTATCCGGCGGCGCCGCCCTACGACGGTCAGCTGCTGTACCGGTGCACGGACAGGCCGGGCCGGCTCTCGCTGTCCGGGTCCACGCCGACGATGTACCGCATCGGCTGCACCATGACCGGCGGTTCGTCCGGCGGCGGCTGGGTCGCGCAGGGGTCGGACGGCACGCCGACGCTGGTGTCCAACACCTCGATCGGCCCGGTGACGGCGGGCTGGCTGGCGGGTCCGCGGCTGGGCAAGGAGGCCGAGGCCGTCTATGACGCGGTGAGCGAGAAGTTCGCCGGGCAATGACCTCGGCAGCACGGCGGTGAAGGGGCGGCGGAGTGCCGCGCGGATGCCTTCACCGCCCCGCCGTCGTTCGCACGCCGTGCTGCATCGCTGCAGGACGGTGCACGTCCGGGCGGTGGACACGGCGAGGGCCCGCCCCCTGTGCAGGGGACGGGCCCTCGTCCTTTGGCCCTCTGGTCCGGCTTGCCCGGACCTCAGTGGGCGCCTGTCAGTGTCCGGCCGCCCGGGCCCCCGGCAGCGCCGGCACATACGGTGCCAGTTCGGCCGCGAGCTCCTCGTGCACCCGTGCCTTGAGCAGCGTGCCCTCCGCGGTGTGCTCCTCGGAGATCACGTCGCCCTCGGCGTGGGCGCGTGAGACGAGCCGGCCCAGCGAGTACGGCACGAGGGCCTCGATCTCGACCTCGGGCCGCGGCAGGTCGTTGTCGATGAGCTGGAGCAGCTCGTCGATGCCCTGGCCGGTGCGGGCCGACACGGCGATCGAGCGCTTCTCGATCCGCAGCAGCCGCTGGAGCTCCAGCGGATCGGCCGCGTCCGCCTTGTTGATCACCACGATCTCGGGCACGTCGGTCGCGCCGACATCACGGATGACCTCGCGCACGGCTGCCAGCTGCTCCTCCGGCGCCGGGTGGGCGCCGTCCACCACGTGCAGGATCAGGTCGGCGTCGCCGACCTCCTCCATCGTGGAGCGGAACGCCTCGACGAGGTGGTGCGGCAGATGCCGGACGAATCCGACGGTGTCCGCCAGCGTGTAGAGCCGGCCGCTCGGGGTCTCGGCCCGGCGCACGGTCGGGTCGAGGGTGGCGAACAGGGCGTTCTCCACCAGCACACCCGCGCCCGTCAGCCGGTTGAGCAGCGAGGACTTGCCTGCGTTGGTGTAGCCCGCGATGGCGACGGACGGGACCTTGTTGCGCCTGCGCTCCTGGCGCTTGATCTCGCGGCCGGTCTTCATCTCCGCGATCTCCCGGCGCATCTTGGCCATCTTCTCGCGGATCCGCCGCCGGTCCGTCTCGATCTTGGTCTCACCGGGACCACGGGTGGCCATACCGCCGCCTGAGGAGCCGGAGCCACCGCCACCCATCTGCCGGGACAGCGACTGACCCCAGCCGCGCAGGCGCGGCAGCATGTACTGCATCTGCGCGAGCGACACCTGCGCCTTGCCCTCTCGGGACTTGGCGTGCTGGGCGAAGATGTCGAGGATCAGGGCGGTGCGGTCCACCACCTTGACCTTGACGACGTCCTCGAGGTGGATCAGCTGGCCCGGGGTGAGCTCACCGTCGCAGACCACGGTGTCGGCCCCGGTCTCGAGCACGATGTCGCGCAGTTCCTGGGCCTTGCCGGAGCCGATGTAGGTGGCCGGGTCGGGCTTGTCGCGGCGCTGGATGACGCCGTCGAGCACCAGCGCGCCGGCGGTCTCGGCCAGCGCGGCCAGCTCGGCGAGCGAGTTCTCCGCGTCGGTCACGGTCCCCGAGGTCCACACGCCGACGAGCACCACGCGCTCCAGGCGGAGCTGTCGGTACTCGACCTCGGTGACGTCCTCGAGTTCGGTGGAGAGCCCGGCCACACGGCGCAGGGCCGCACGCTCGTGACGGTCGAACTGGTCTCCGTCCCGGTCTCCGTCGATCTCGTAGCTCCAGGCGACGTCCTCTTCCATCAGGGCATCGGCCCGAAGACCCTCGGGGTAGTTCTGAGCGAAGCGCTGCTCGTCCTGGGAAGGGGAAGAAGAGGAGGTCATTGGATCCTTACGTCGATACGGGAGTGAAACGGTGACGGACGTGAGCCGTCAGCAGGGTCAACGATCGGGGCTGTCCTGGGATTCCCCGGAGCACAGCCGGGCCGTCCCGAGAAGTCCGAGCGGAGGTCCGCAGCGGCCGCGCCGCCGACGTGAAGATGGTCGCACGGCGCGGCCCGCGTCGTCATCCGGGTTATCCGCCGGACGTCAGCGGGGTGACCGGGCGGGATTGCCCGCGGCCTCGGTGTGCCAATCCGGGTGTCCCGGCATCGGCGGCGTCTTCGTTCCGTACAGCCAGGCGTCGAGGAATCCCCGCAGGTCGCGCCCCGAGATGCGGGAGGCCAGGGAGATGAAGTCCGCCGTGGTAGCCGTCCCGTCACGGTACGTGTCGACCCACGTCCGCTCCAGCTGCTCGAAGGCCGCCCGGCCGATCTCCTGCCGCAGCGCGTAGAGCGCGAGCGCGCTGCCGTCATAGACGATGGGGCGGAAGATGCTGATCTTCTGGCCGGGCTCCGGGGCCTTGGGGGCGGCGGGCGGTCCGCCGGACGCCCGCCAGGAGTCCGACTGGCCGTATGCGGCACGCATCCGCTCGTCGAGCGACGGTCCGCCCTTCTCTGCTGCGTAGAGGGCCTCGTACCAGGTCGCGTGACCTTCGTTGAGCCACAGGTCCGACCAGGTCCGCGGGCTCACGCTGTCGCCGAACCACTGGTGCGCCAGCTCGTGCAGCATGATCGACTCGATCGTCCAGGCGGGGCGGCCACGCACCGTGAAGAGCTCTCTCTCGAAGAGAGAGAGCGTCTGTGTCTCCAGCTCGAACCCCGTCTGGGCCTCGGCGACCAGCACGCCGTACCGCTCGAAGGGGTAGCGGCCGACCCGGCGCTCCAGCCAGGAGATCTGGTCCGGGGTCTTCTTGAGCCAGGGCTCCAGCACCTTGCGGTCCTTGGTGGGCACGACGTCGCGTACGACCAGTCCGTGCGGCCCCGTCCGGTACAGCACCGACGACTTGCCGATGGACACCTGGGCGAGCTCGGTGGCCATGGGGTGCAGCGTCCGGTACGCCCACGTGGTGGTCGAGCCGGCCCGCGTTTTGCCGGCGGGCACGCCGCCCGCGACCGCGGTGACGTTCGAGGGCGCGGTGATGCGGAACGTGAACAGTGCCTTGTCCGAGGGGTGGTCGTTGCACGGGAAGACCCGGTGTGCGGCGTCCGCCTGGTTGGCCATGGCGAGGCCGTCCTTGGTGCGGACCCATCCGCCGTCCACCTTGTCGGGCGACACCGGATTGCTGGTGTGCCGCACGGTCACCCGCATCGCGCTGCCGCGGGCCAGCGGCAGGAACGGCGTGACGACGAGGTCCTCGCCCGCCTTGGTGAAACGGGCCGGCTCGCCGTTGACCTCGACCGACCGGACCGTGCCGTGCCCGAAGTCGAGGTTGAAACGCATGAGCGGGCTCGTCGCCCGGGCGACGATCTTGGTGACCGCGTCGAGCGGCTTGCTGTTGTCGCCGCGATAGGTGAGCGAGATGTCGTACGACGTCACGTCGTAACCGGGATTCCCGAGGTACGGGAAGAGCCGGTCGCCGACGCCGAGCGCGGGGGGTCCGGCCGCTCGCGGTGAGCCGGAAGAGGGGGCGGCGGGCAGGGGGGCGCTCGCGGCGATGAGAGCGGCGCAGGCCGCCGGGGCCAGCAGCACGGTGCCGATCCGGAAGGTCCGGGAGGCATTCGCTGGCGGCGCCTTGGTGCAAGGGGTGAACAGCATGGACCACGGCTACCAGCGCGCCGCGACGCCCGGCCGCATGGCCTGCAGCGGACCGTCATGCGCTGGCTGCACGAGGAGCCCGGCTGCTGGGACGTCGAGGTGCTGTTCCTCCGCGATGACGACACCCGGGCCCGGGAGGCCCTCCACGTCGTACTGAACATGGCCGACCGCGAGCAGTCGCCGCAGCTGTCGGTCCCGCCGGACACGGCCGTCCTGCCCGGTGACGCGGGCGTCCCGCCCGGCGGCCCGGCCACCGGCGCTCCGCACCTGTCGCAGGCCGGGATCGAGCCCCGTGCGGGCAGCATCAGTCTGGTGCTGGACGTGACGGGCGCGCCGCTGGAGCGCGCCGCACCGGAGCAGCCCGCGGCCGGCGAGGCCCTGGCCGCTCTCCGGCGTGAGTTGGCGCACTCGCGGCAGCGCGGCGCCCGACCCGCCGTCGCCGTCCTCGGCGCCGATGCGTCCGCCGGCGAGCCGGTCGCGGCTGTGCACGCCTTACGTGAACTGGCCGACCACGGCGCTCGATTACTGCTGGTGGTGCGCGACAGCGACAGCGGCAGCGACAGCGGCAGCGACAGCGGGCGCGGGTTCGCGTACGAGATGGCGTACCGGCTGCTGCCGGAAGACCGCGCCGAGCGCTGGCTGGCGCGGATCGTCGAGCGCGTCGCGCTGCTGGCCGCCGCCGAGAAGCGCTCCAGGGACGTGTACCGCCGGGTGGAGCGCCGCGTCGTCGATCCGCCCCGTCCGACGGCGTACGGGGCACGGGCCCGGCTGTGGACGGTGCAGCTCGCGGGCGAGGCGGGGACGGAGGAGCGGCATCCGCCGGCCGCGCCCCGCGCCTCGGCGGAGGGCGGAACGGCCCGGCGGGCGGCCTTTCTGGAAGAGCTCTCGTACGCCGAACAGGCCGTGGAGACCTACCTGCTGCGCGCCGAACGCGCCGAGCGCGAGCTGCGCGGCGTGCTCGACGCGCATCTGCGGCTGCGCGGCCTGCTCGCCGCCCAGCAGGCACGGCTCGACGGGCAGGGCCTGGCCGAGCACCCCGACGCCGTGGGCGCCTTCGGCAAGGCGCAGCAGTTGCTGATGGGCGGCCCGTGCCCGCTCACCGACGCGGAGCACGCGGTGCAGGCGTTCGCCCGGGTGGTGCGCCGGCTCACGCGGGAGGCGGCCGAGCAAGGGGGTCCGGCGGATACGGCCGGTGGTGCGGACTCTCCGCCCGATTCGGCGGATGCGGCCGGTGCGGAATCCCCGGCACCCGATGAGACTGGTGACCGATGACCCGGTGTCCGCACCCGGGGTGCCCCGGCACGGTCACACCCTCCGGGTACTGCCGGGTCTCCGGCGAGCTCGTCGACCCCGCCACCCGGCTCCATTCGTCCGCCGCGGTCCCGGGATCCCCAGCGAGCCCGGGTCCCACGGCGCCCCTGTTGCCCTCGGCGACCGAGGGGGAAAGCCCCTCCGCCGTCCCGGAGCCCCACGCCCCGGAGCAGTCCGGGTCGTGGGTCGTCGTCGTGCCGGATCCCGGCCCCGGACCCGCCCCGGGCCGCACCGCCGACGTCGAGCTCCCTCACGAGAGCCCGGACCCCACGCTGCTCCCCGAGATCAGACCGCGGGGCGGAACGGCGCCGGGCACCCCGCGCCCGCCGGAGGCCCACGGCACGCCGGACGCCCCGGGCGCAGCGGACGCGGTGAGCGGACTGCTGCTCGCCGACCAGTACCGCGTGGTCAGGCGGATCGGCCACGGCGGCATGGGGGAGGTCCTGCTGGCGCTCGACACCAAGGTCGACGATCGCGAGGTGGCCGTGAAGGTCCTGCGGCCCGAGCAGTCCGCTGTCGCGCGGGACGCCCTGGCGAAGGAGCGGCAGGCGTTCGCGGAACTCAACCACGAGGGCATCATCTCCGTCTTCAACTACGGGCATCACGACCGCTTCGGGGACTTCCTCGTCCTGCCGTACGTGGACGGGCTCAACCTCGAAGAGGTCCGCGCCCTGGCGAGGCGCGAGCCCGAGCGGTTCGGGGGCGCGCGGTTCCACGAGTTCGTCCTCGCGTACGGGGTCCGCGTGCTGTCCGCGCTCGCGCATCTGCACGCGCCCGAGCGCAGGAAGGTCTACGGCGATCTGAAGCCGCAGAACGTGATGCACGACGGCACCACCACGAAGCTCATAGACGTGGGGAGCATCCGGGGCGAGCGGGCGCGCGGCCTCACCACCGACGGCTATCGCGCGCCGACCGTGCCCGTCACCACGGGCGCGTCCACCGGTCAGGACGACCTGTTCAGCCTCGGCGAGACGCTGCGCACCGTGTGCGGACTGGGTGCGACGCGGCACGATCTCGCCCGGCTCGGCGCCCTGGACCGGCTCGCCTCGTCCGGTCCCGACGAGGTGACGGCAGGGGCCGCCCTCCTGATGACCGCGCCCGCGCCGCAGGGCCTGGGGCTGGTGTCGCTCGCCCGGGTGCTGCAGCGTGCCACGCGCGAGGAGCGGGCGGACCGGTTCGCGACGGCACGGGAGATGGCCGAGCAACTTCGAGGCGTCTTCCGGGAGCTGCGGTCGCTGCGCACGGGTCTTGAGACGTTCGAGCCGTCGCCGCTGTTCCTGCAGTCGCCCTACGCCCTCGAGGGCGCACTCGGCGTCGCTCCCCGGCTGTCGCGGTGGGCGGCTCCGCCCGAGGACGACGGGCCGCGGGCGCCCCTGCACGCGGCGCCGTCCGCGGCGGATGTGGCCCAGCGGCTGCCTGTGCCGCGACCGGATCCGGACGACGCGCACCACGCCGAGCTCAGCCGGCTCTCCGACGCCGACCCGGCGGCGCTGCTGCAGCACACGAAGGCGTGGTCCGGCTCCGCCGAGGTTCATCTGCTGCGCTGCCGACTCGAGTTGAGGGTGGCGTTCCGGGTGCCCGACTCCCCCACCGTCGAGGGCCCGACCACCACGGAGCCCCGTCTCGCCGAAGCCGAACACGAGTTGCGGCTCGCCACCGAGGCCATCGGCGCCGGGCGTGCCCGGCATGACTGGCGTGTCGACTGGCACAGCGGGCTGCTCGCGCTCGCGCGGGACCGGGTCGAGGACGCCCGGGACCACTTCGACCAGGTCTACGCGGCGATCCCCGGCGAGTACGCTCCGAAGCTCGCCCTCGGCTACTGCGCCGAGCGGCTGGGGCGCCGCCATGAGGCGCTGACGTTCCACGAGGCCGTGCGGCTGCGCAATCCCTCGCTGGGCGGCGCGGCGTTCGGCGTCGCACGGGCCTGGCTGGCGCAGGGCGGCCCGCAGGCCGACGCCTACGCGGTCGAGGCGCTGGACGCGGTGCCGCAGCACTCGCGCCACCGCACCGCCGCTCGTACCGCCGCCGTGCGCATCGGCGTCAGCCGGGCGCAGGACGCCCGGCAGCTGGGCGCGGTGCTCCGGCGCCTCGCCAGGCTGTTCCACGAACACGGCCTGACCGACGAACAGGCCCGGGTGCGGATGAAGGCGGAGGTCTGGGAGGCCGCGCAGAACCTGCTGGCGCGCGGCTCCCTCGACGCCCGGCAGCTCGGCGCGCTCTCCGACGCACCGGACGCCGCACGCATCGGTTTCCCCGGCGACGAACGGCAGTTGCGCAAGGATCTGTCCCGGTTCTACCTGGGCCTCGCCCAGCAGGCGGCGCGCTCCGACGCACCGGGCGGCGGAGAGCTCGCCGAGCGGCTTCTGGACCGGGCCTACCAAGTCCGCCCGTTCGCCTACCGACACAACAGGGACAGCCCATGGTTGGGGAAGAGGATCAGCAACTGGCTGCGGGCCGCGGCGCTCACCCCGCCGAGGGTCCGGCCGCCACGATCGGACTCGAGGTGAGCCAGGTCGTCGAGCTGCCCAGACCCAGGCCGGTCCCCAGAGGAGGGCGCGCAGGCCCAGACAGGGCGAGCGCGCCTGAGCCGGACGCGACGGGCACGGGGTCAGGCACAACGCTCGTACCCAAGGCGCAGGACACCGCCCGTATGTACGCGGTGATCACCGTCTCCGTGCGCCGCCGCCCCCGCGCCGCCCGCCCGGTGCCGGACGCCGCGCCGCGTCTCGCCGAGGTGCTGCTCATCGACCACTCCTCCTCGATGGTCAACCCGCCGAGCCGGCTGGCCGCCGCCCGTGAGGCCGCGGCGGCCGCGCTGGACCGCATTCCGGACGGCGCGCGCTTCGCGGTCGTCGCCGGGCGGGACCGGGCCGCCATGATCTACCCGCGGAAGTTCGGGCTCGCGGTCGCGGACGCCCGCTCGCGGGCCGACGCGACGGTCGCCCTGCACGCCTGCACCCCGGGCGGCGGCACGGCGATGGGCACCTGGCTGGAGAGGGCGCGCCTGCTGTTCCGCGAGCTCCGCGACGTGCCCGGAAAAGACACCTTCGTACGGCATGCGCTGCTGCTCACCGACGGCCGGAACGAGCCGGGATACGAGTCGCGCGACGAGCTGCGCGAGCGGGTCGGGACCTGTGCGTCGGAGTTCACCTGCGACGCCGTCGGCATCGGGGACACCTGGGACACCGACGAACTCCTGCTGATCACGGGCGAGCTGGGCGGCCGGGCGAGCGCCGTGGGTGATCTCGCCCGGCTCTCCGGCGAGTTCGCGGCGCTCACCGAGCGGGCCGTGGAGCGCGACATCACGGGGTTGCGGCTGCGCCTGCACCACCGGGCCGACGTCACCCTGCACTCCTTCGAACAGGTGCATCCGACACGGGTCGCGCTGCGGCCGGTCCACGTCGACGTGTCCGCGGTGGAGTCGGGGGCAGGCGGGCCGATCGAGGAGTACGCCACGGGGGCGTGGCGCGAGGAGACGCGCGACTATCTGCTCTGCGTCAGCGCTCCGTACCGCGCCGACCAGCTGGGCAAGGCGCTGTTCCTCACCGAGGTGGAGGTCGACGTGACGGGGCCTGCGCGGGACGAGATCGAACTTCCAGAGCCCGCCGCTGTGTTGATGCGCTGGTCGGACGCGGCGGACCTGTACAGCAGGCTCGATCCGCGGGTCGCCCACTACCTCCACGAGGAGGAGTTGCACCGTACGTTCGAGCAGGGCTGTGCCGCACTCCGCAGGGGCGACACGGCGGCCGCTGAGGCCCACTTCGCCCGCTCCTGGACCCTGGCGACCCGGACCGGCGACACGGCCATGCAGGACCACCTCCGCAAACTCGTCGACGTACGGCGTGGCGCCGAGGGCCCGTCGGTCCGGCTCCGCCCCGTCATCGAGCGGTTCGACATCGAGGCGGCCCGGATCCAGGCGAGCACGAGCGTCCTGCCGACCGGGGAGCAGGACCAGTGAGCCGTGGAGCGGGACCAGAGAGCCGTGGAGCGGGACCAGAGAGCCGTGCAGCGGGACTGGAGAGCCGTGCAGCAGTGCCGGTGAGCGGGGCGGGCCCCCAGGCCCAGGAGGCGCCTCCCAGGCTCTTGAGGCACTGGGGGAGGGTCCTGCAAGGCGCCCGCACCGTGGCCGCCGTCGGCGCCGAGATGGGCAGGCGCCTGTGGCGGTACGCGTGGCCGTCGCCCGCGGGCCGCAGCAACCGGGCGTATCTGCGGGACCGGTTGATCGCACTGCCGCTGCTGGCGGTGATCGCCTTCGGCACGTTCGGCTGGGCGTACGCCGACGTCCGCGGGGACTCCGCGTATCTCCGGGACCACATCGCGCCCACGCTGGTGGATCTCGCCGACGCCAGGGTGTCGCTGGAGATCGCGCAGGGCGAGGCGAGCGAGGCTCTGCTGGACGAGGACGGCGCGGTGGAGCTCAGCGGGCTCAGCGAGCGGTACCGGACGCGGATGAGCCGGGCCACCCAGAGCCTCAACCAGATCGCGCAGCACGGCGCCCTCACGGTGCCCGAGCAGCAGAAGCTGAGCGTCGTCTCGGGCCTGCTCGCGGACTACGGCGGCTGGATCAACCGCGCCCAGGCGGACGGTGACCGGGCCCTGCGCAGAGCCGAACTCAGCTACGCCCAGAGCATGGTGTGCGACATGAGCCCGGGCAGCGACACCGGCAAGAGCAAGAGCAAGAGCGAGGGCAACGGCAAGAGCGACGACACCATGTACCCGGAGTGCAGGCGGTCGACCGGCTCCTCGGCGACCGCGACCACGATCGTGGACCGGATCTCGTCCCTGGAGCGGGTACTCCGCGGCCGGCTGAAGGCGCGCGCGGCGTGGGGCGGGGGCGTGATCGCCGCCCTGGCCGTCTCGGCCGTCGCCTTCGTCCTGCTCTCCGCCGGGCTGACCCGTACGGTCGTCTTCCTGCGCCACCGCTTCCGGATCCGCCTGAGCCTGCCGTTGATGGTGGCCGCGCTGCCGCTGGCGGCGATCCCGCTGCCCGCGGTCGATGCCGTACTCGCGTACCACGCGCAGCAGCAGGTGGTGCCGAGCGCCTCCGACCTCTCCGGCCGGACGTCACCGGACACCGAGGTGCTCGCCGAGCAGCAGTGGGGCGGAAGTCTCAACCCGCTGGCCATCCGCGCACTGGAATCGTCGGTCGACCACGAGCTGGACACGGGCCGCCTCTCCTTCCTGGACGGTGTGGCGCCGTTCGTCATGCCGGTGGGCGTGGTCGCCGCGGCCGTCATCGGCGGCGCGCTGCACACGTACCGCCGCGAGTACCTCCTCCTCGCCCGCCCGGGAGCGGCCTCATGAACCACCCGCGCCGTGTCCTCCGTACGGCCCTGGCCTGCGCCCTGTTCGCCCTCGCCGCACTCTCCGGCGGCTGTACGGAGGGCGGCAGGGGCACGCTCCGTGTCCTCGGGCCCTGGACGGGCCCGGAGGGCAAGGCGTTCGCAGCGATGCTGAGGAAGCTCGACGACGACACCTCGTACACGTACGCGTACGAGGGGACCAGCTCCCTGCGCGAGACCCTCGTCGCACAGCTCGAGGCGGACGACCCGCCCGACGTGGCGATCCTCAACAGCGTCGGCGAACTGACCGAGTACGCCAACAGGGGCAAACTCAAGCCCCTCGGCGAGGCCGCCCAGCGCGCCTTCCCGCCCTGGGCGGGCGCGCTGCGGGTGAAGGGCCTGCTCCACACCTACTGGGTCCCGTTGAAGGTGGACCTCAAGAGCCTGGTGTGGAGCAAGAAGGACTCGTCCGGCGGCAGTGCCGCGCCGAAGTGGTGCATAGGCCTCGCGTCCCAGGCCACGTCCGGCTGGCCGGGCACCGACTGGATCGAGGACATCCTCCTGCACCAGGCCGGACGCTCCGAGTACACGGACTGGGCCACAGGGAAGCTGAGCTGGCAGGACGACGTGGTGAAGCGGGCCTGGAAGACCTGGGCCGACCTGCTCGGCCCCCGCTCGCCCGACTCGATCGAGAAGTCCCTCAAGATCTCCTACGAGGGCACGGCCGACGCGAACGGCACCTCGCGCGGCCTGCTCGACTCGACCGACGCGCTCGGGAACTGCACGCACGAGCACCAGGGCGCGTTCGTCCGCTATCTGTACGCCGGCGACGACATCCGCGTCCAGCCGTCGTCCGACTTCCTGCAGGGCCCCAGCGAGTACAAGCGCGCCTACGAGGTGTCGGGCGACATGGCCGCGGTGTTCAGCGGCAATCCCGACGCGCAGGGGCTGGTCGAGCGGCTCTCCAGCCCCAAGGCGCGCGAACTGTGGCGGCGTATGGCCAGTGAGGTGTCCCAGCCGGAGCCGCAGCCGCTCTTCCCCGCATCGGCCGATCCGCAGCCGACCGACCCGATCGGCCGGGAGATCGCCGGCATCCTGACCGACGAGACGAACACGCTCTGCTTCGACGCCTCCGACGTCATGCCGCCGTCGCTGCGCGACGCCTTCCACCGCGCCGTACTGGAGTACTTCCGAAGCCCCACGGACGAACGCCTGGGCGGCCTGCTCAAGAAGCTGGACTCGGTGCGGAATGCGGCGACCGGATCCACCAGCTCATCCGGTTCATCCGGTTCATCCAGATCATCAGCTTCGCCTGGTTCATCTGCGGGCGACGAGGGCCAGGACAGCACAGCCCGCCCGCCCGACAGCATCTGCGCGTCATCGGCAGGCTAGGCCCTGTCGTCACATTCCCGTCGTCCGCCCGGAGGGCGGGCCTCGCGGTGTCTGGTGCGTGCGATCGCAAGGCGCCGGAGCGCCCTCGTGG